>NZ_JBFNXQ010000061.1:0-32931 GCF_041018925.1 Geodermatophilus maliterrae | reverse complement strand
GAGCGGCCCCACCACGGAGGCCGGCGCCCCCTCCCCGGGGACGCCGGCCTCCGTCGTGCCGGGCGCCGGCCGCCGGCGGGTTCTCCCGCGTGCTGGTGCACCCCCTGGCCGACGGCGGCGTGCAGCGCCAGGAGCTGTGGCCGGACGAGAGCCACCTCGGCCTGCCGGTGCTGCTGCCCGGGGGCGAGGTCGGCGTGCTGCTGCGCCGGGAGCACGCACCCGACCGCGGCTGGTGGCCGTGGGCCGTCGAGTTCTCCGACCACCGGGGCCGCCGGCCGTCGGGACGCCCGAGGGCTGGTTCCCGCAGCGCTGAGCACACGACAGCGGCCCGGCACCCCCTTGAGGGGTACCGGGCCGCTGCCGGAGGTGGGACTGCCTCAGCGCTGCACCACGGCAGCGCTCCGGCCTCAGCGCTGGGGGCCGATGCCGTTCTCGTTGAGCCCCTGGATGATCCGCGAGGACTCCTCGAACCCGATGACGACGATGCCGTCGGGGTTGAGGTCCACCATCCGCTGGACCTCGGAGTCGAAGTTCGCGGCGTTCGGGTCGTAGGTGATGCTCACGACCTGGTCCTCGGACAGACCACCGGACAGCAGGTTCTGCACGGTGTTGTCGGCGAGGCCGGTGCCGTACGGGTCGTTGCGGGCGAGGATCCCGACGGTGTTGTTGCCGTCGGCGGCGATCAGGTCGGCCAGGGCGCGGGCCTGCAGGACGTCCGGCGGGGCGGTGCGGAAGTACAGCCCGTTGTCGGCGTAGGCGGTGAACTGGTCCGACGTGTTGGCCGGGCTGATCTGCATGACACCGGCACCGGTGATCCGGTCGATCACGTTGAGGCTCACGCCCGAGGACGCCGCACCGACGATCGCGCTGACGCCGGCCTGCAGCAGGCGGTCCACGGTCTGGGTGGCGGTGTCGGTCGTGGCGTCGCCCGAGTCACCCTCCTCGAGACGGACGTCCTGGCCGAGGACGCCGCCGGCACCGTTGATGTCCTGGACGGCGAGCCGGGCGCCGGCGACCTCCGGGGGGCCGAGGAAGGCGAGGTCACCGGTCAGCGGCAGCAGCGTGCCGATGACCAGCTGCTCACCGGTCGTGCCGGGGGCCGCGGGGGCCGGGCCCTCGTCGGTGGTGGCGTTGGCCTCGTCACCGGCGAGCACGTACTCGGTGGCCGAGTCGTCGATGGCGTTGTCCTCGCCGAACTGCAGGATGCCGAAGCTCGCCGCGGCCGGCTCACCGGCGTCGACGAAGGCCAGCGGGCCGCTGCGGCCGTCGTAGTCGGGGTTGCCCCCGGCGTTGATGATGTCGAGGCACGCCTGGTACGAGTCGCACTTCTCGCCACCGGCGGTGATGCCGTTGACGTAGGCCTTGAAGACGTTGGCGTCGTTGGTGCCCGCCCGCTGCGCGGCCAGCGCGGTGATCACGACGGCGTCGTAGGTCTCACCGGCGTAGTTGAAGGTGTTCCCCAGGTCGGGGTCGATCGCCAGGAGCTGGTCGCGGAAGTCACCCGCCAGCTCGGTCAGGGGCGTGGTGCCCTTCATCCCGGCGAGGGCACCCTCCTCCTCGAAGTCGTCGCCGAGGGTGGAACCCATGTTGCCGTCGGTGCCGTAGATGTTGACCTGCTTCTCGCCGCCGCCCGCGGCGTCGCCGCCCGAGTCGCCGCCCCCTTCGTCGCCGCCACCGCACGCGGTGAGGGCGACCAGGGCGGCAGAGGTGACGGCGATGCTGCGGGCGTAGGTACGCGTGCGCATCCAGCAACTCCCAGTTGTCGAACGTCGGTCCGGGGGTCGGCGCAGGGAGCGCCGGCCCCGTCAGCCCGCCGAACCTAACTGCTGTCCCGGGAGATCGAGCCGGCCGGGAGGACACCGATACGGTGTCGTGACCTCGGATGTTCCGGTCGGGTGACGCCGTCGCTCAGGAGGGTGCACCGTCCGCGGGCACCGGCGTGTCGGGAGCCAGGATCCGCTCGGCCAACGCCTTCATCGACGTGCGCTCGTTCATCGCGGTCCGCTGGATGAAGCGGAACGCCTCGGCCTCGGTCATGCCCTGGTCGCTCATGAGCCGGCCCTTGGCCCGCTCCACCACCTTGCGGGTCTCCAGCCGCTCCTCGAGCGTGCGCACCTCGCCGTCGAGGGCCGCCATCTCGGTGAACCGGGCGCGAGCCACCTCGATGGCCGGCACGAGGTCGTTCTTGGAGAACGGCTTGACCAGGTAGGCCATCGCGCCCGCGTCCCGGGCCCGCTCCACCAGCTCGCGCTGACTGAAGGCGGTCAGGACGATGACCGGCGCGATCCGTGCCGAGGCGATCTGCTCGGCGGCCGCGAGCCCGTCGAGCACGGGCATCTGGATGTCGAGGATGACCAGGTCCGGCGTCAGCTCCCGGGCGCGGTCGACGGCGGTCTGGCCGTCGCCTGCCTCGGCCACGACCACGTACCCCTCCTCCTCCAGCATCTCCTTGAGGTCGAGGCGGATCAGCGCCTCGTCCTCGGCGATGAGGACCCGGGTCGGCTCGGTGCTCACGCCGGGGAGCCTAGCGACGACGGGCGGTCCCGGCTGCCCGGTTAGGCTGCACCCGCCGTGACGTCGGTCGCGGCAGGCCCCCGTACCCCAATCGGCAGAGGGAGCGGACTCAAAACCCGCGCAGTGTGCGTTCGAGTCGCACCGGGGGCACTGCGACACCGTGACGCTCCGCGTCACACCGCGGCCACGTGCCGTCCCCGACCGCCGTGGAGCCCTGCGGTCGAGTCCTCCTCGGGGGACCGTCCGGGCCCCCGCTCGTCGGACGACACCGCGGCCACGTGCCGTCCCCGACCGCCGTGGAGCCCTGCGGTCGAGTCCTCCTCGGGGGACCCTCCGGGCCCCCGCTCGTCGGACGACACCGCGGCCACGTGCCGTCCCCGACCGCCGTGGAGCCCTGCGGTCGAGTCCTCCTCGGGGGACCCTCCGGGCCCCCGCTCGTCGGACGACACCGCGGCCACGTGCCGTCCCCCGCCGCGCGGAGCGGCCGCGTCGCGGCTCCGGGACACACCGGGCCCCACTCGCCACGACGGGCCCCGCCGCCCACCGAATACGGTGGCCGGGTGAGCGAGCCCGTCCCCCACATGACCCCCGAGGAGTTCCGGCAGCACGGTCACGAGGTGGTCGACTGGATCGCCGACTACTGGACGCGGCTGGAGTCCTTCCCGGTCCGCTCGCGGGTGTCCCCCGGCGACGTGCGGGCCGCGCTGCCGCCGTCGGCACCCGAGCACGGCGAGCCCTTCTCCGCCGTGCTGGCCGACCTCGACCGCGTCGTCCTGCCGGGAGTCACGCACTGGCAGCACCCCGGCTTCCTCGCCTACTTCCCGGCCAACACCTCCGGCCCCTCGGTGCTCGGCGACCTGCTCTCGGCCGGCCTGGGCGTGCAGGGCATGTCGTGGGTGACCAGCCCGGCGGCCACCGAGCTCGAGCAGCACGTCCTGGACTGGCTGGCCGACCTGCTCGGTCTGCCGGCGTCGTTCCGGTCGACCGGCACCGGTGGGGGCGTCGTCCAGGACTCCAGCTCCGGCGCCAACCTGGTCGCGCTGCTGGCGGCGCTGCACCGGGCCAGCGGCGGCGGCACCGTCCGCTCGGGCGTGCGGCCGGAGGAGTGCACCGTCTACGTCTCGGCCGAGACGCACTCGTCGATGGAGAAGGCGGTCCGCATCGCGGGCCTGGGCACCGACGCCATCCGGGTGGTGGAGGTCGACGGCGACCTGGCGATGCGCCCGGCGGCGCTGGCCGCGCGACTCGAGCGCGACAGCGCCCGCGGCTTCCGTCCGGTGCTCGTCTGCGCCACCGTCGGGACGACGTCGACCACCGCGATCGACCCGCTGGCCGAGCTGGGGCCGATCTGCCGCCGGTACGGCGCCTGGCTGCACGTCGACGCCGCCTACGCCGGGGTGAGCGCCGTGGCGCCGGAGCTGCGGTCGCTGCAGGCCGGCGTCGAGGAGGCCGACAGCTACACCACCGACGCGCACAAGTGGCTGCTCACCGGCTTCGACGCCACCCTCTTCTGGGTCGCCGACCGGGCGGCGCTCACCGGCGCGCTGGCGATCCTGCCGGAGTACCTGCGCAACACGGCCACCGACGCCGGCGCCGTCGTCGACTACCGCGACTGGCAGATCGAGCTCGGCCGCCGCTTCCGGGCGCTGAAGCTCTGGGCGGTGCTGCGCTGGTACGGCGCCGAGGGGCTGCGCGCGCACGTCCGGTCCGGCGTGGCGCTGGCGCAGGACCTGGCCGGCTGGGCCGACGGCGACGACCGCTTCGAGGTCGCCGCCCCGCACCCGCTGTCGCTGGTGTGCCTGCGGCCGCGCTGGCCGGCCGACGTCGACGCCGACGTGGCCACCATGACGCTGCTGGAACGGCTCAACGACGGCGGCGAGGTCTTCCTGACCCACACCACCGTGCGCGACCAGGTGGTGCTGCGGGTGGCGGTGGGCGCACCGACGACGACGCGGGCGCACGTCGAGCGGGCGTGGACGCTGCTGTGCGAGGGCCACGACTGGCTGGCCGCCGACTTCGCCGAGCAGGCCGCCGAGCGGGCGCGGGCCGAGGCCGAGCGCCGAGCGGCGGCGGAACGGCAGGCAGAGGCGCAGCGCCTCGCCGAGGCCGAGGAGCAGGCCGAGCGGCAGGCCGAGGTCGGGCGCGCGGCCCACGCCGACGAGCCGCCGGCGCCCGGGGACGAGACGGCCACCGGGGAGACGACCACCGGGGAGACGGCCACCGAGGAGGAGTGGGGAGCCGCCCCCGTCACTCCCCCAGTGTCCGGATGAGCCCCTCCTGGGCGACGGTGGCCACGTGCGTGCCGTCGGCGGACCAGATGCTGCCGAAGCACAGCGCGCGGCCGGCCGAGGCGGCCGGGCTGTCGGTCTCGTAGAGGAACCACTCGTCGGCGCGCACCGGCGCGTGGAACCACACGGCGTGGTCGAGGCTGGCGCCGACGTAGCGACCGCCCCAGCCACCGCCGACCCGGGCGAGCCCCGCCGAGAGCAGGGTCAGGTCGGTGACGAAGGTCAGGGCGGCGGCGTGCACGGCGGCGTCGTCCGGCAGCCGGCCGGCCACGCGCATCCACGCGTGCGTCTGGGTGTGCGGTGGCGTCTTCGGCTCGGGCGCGAAGGGGTTGCCCAGCGGGCGCTGCTCCACCGCCCGGCTGATCTCCAGCGCCGGCGCCGCCAGCTCCCCGTGGCCGGCCGCGTGGTCGGCCAGCGACGGCAGCTCCTCCGGTCCCGGGACGTCGGGCATCGGCCGGGCGTGCGCGACGACGGCCTGCTCGCCGGCGTGGAAGTCCGCCGTCAGCGCGAAGACGGCGACGTCCTCCCCGCGGCGCCGCTGGCAGGCGATCACGCGGCGCGAGGAGAACGACCGGCCGTCGCGGATCCGCTCGACGGTGTAGCGCAGCTCCTCGTGCGGGTCGCCGGGCCGCAGGAAGTAGGAGTGCAGCGAGTGCACGCCGCGGCCCTCGGCGACGGTCCGCCCGGCGGCCATGAGCGCCTGCCCGGCCACCTGCCCGCCGAAGATTCGCTGCAGCCGGGTGGTCGGCGTCTGCCCAACGAAGACGTCGGGCGCGCGCTCCTCGAGGTCGAGGACGGTCATGAGGGCGGCGGCCTGGGACCCGCCGCCGCTCACGAGTCGGTCCCGACTTCGTGGACGCGGATCAGGTTGGTCGACCCGGGGGTGTTGGGCGGGCTGCCGGCCACGACGACGACGCGGTCGCCCTCCCGGAGCCGGCCGATCGACAGCAGCGAGAAGTCCACCTGCCGGACCATGTCGTCGGTGTGCTGCACCGAGGGCACGATGAAGGTCTCCACGCCCCAGGACAGCGCCAGCTGGCTGCGGACCCGCCCGTCGATGGTGAAGGCCAGCAGCGGCTGCCGGGGGTGCAGCGCGGCCAGCCGGCGGGCGCTGTCGCCGGTCTGTGTGAAGGTCGCGAGTGCCTTGACGTCCATCGCCTCGCCGATGTCGCGGGCCGCGCGCACGATCGCCCCGGAGCGGGAGCGCGACTTGCGGTGCAGGTCGGGCACCCACGCGTCGTCGCTCTCGACGGCGTCGATGATCCGCTCCATCGTGCGGACGGCGCCGATCGCGTAGCGGCCCACCGACGTCTCCCCCGAGAGCATCACCGCGTCGGCGCCGTCGAGGACGGCGTTGGCGACGTCGGAGGCCTCGGCACGGGTGGGCCGGGAGTTCTCGATCATCGACTCGAGCATCTGGGTGGCCACGATGACCGGCTTGTTGCGCTCGCGGGCGGCCTGGACGGCGCGCTTCTGGACCAGCGGCACCGTCTCCAGCGCCAGCTCCACGCCGAGGTCGCCGCGGGCGACCATGATCCCGTCGAAGGCCTCGACGATGGCCTCGAGGTTCTCCACCGCCTCGGGCTTCTCCAGCTTGGCGATCACCGGGACGCTGATGTCCTCCTGGCGCATGATGTCGCGCACCAGCTCGACGTCGTCCGGCGAGCGGACGAAGGACAGGGCGACGAAGTCGACCGACAGGTGCAGGGCGAAGCGGAGGTCCTCCTCGTCCTTCTCCGACAGCGCCGGGACGCTCACGGCCACGCCGGGCAGGGAGAGGCCCTTGTTGTTGGAGACCTGCCCGCCCTCGACGACCAGGCACCACACGTCGGGGCCGTCGACGGAGACCACCGACAGCGCCAGCTTGCCGTCGTCGACGAGCAGCCGGTCACCGACCCGGGCGTCGGCGGCCAGGCCCTTGTAGGTCGTGGAGACCCGCTCGGCGGTGCCCGGGACGTCGTCGACGGTGATGCACACCCGGCTGCCGGTGGCCCAGGTGACCGGTCCGTCGGTGAACGTGCCGAGCCGGATCTTGGGGCCCTGCAGGTCGGCCAGGACGGCGACGGCGCGGCCGGTCGTGTCGGAGGCCTGGCGCACCTTGAGGTAGGAGGCCTCGTGGTCGGCGTGCGAGCCGTGACTGAAGTTCAGCCGGGCGACGTCCATCCCCGACTCGACGAGTGCGGTGATCTGCTCCAGGGAGCTGGTGGCCGGGCCCAGTGTGCAGACGATCTTCGCGCGGCGGCTCATGCCGTAGACGCTAGTCGGCACCCCCGTCCCCGGCTGGAACGGGCGGGGCCGGGCCCCGCGGTGTCGCGGGACCCGGCCCCCGCCGGCCCCCCTGCAGGGTCCCGCCACGAGCTCGCGAGGGGCGGGGGCGGGGGGTCCTCCCTCAGCGCAGGGCGACCGCCGTGGGGGTCACCGGCCGCGGCAGCATGGAGCTGCCGGTGAGGAACGCGTCGACGGCGCCGGCGGCGGCGCGGCCCTCGGCGATCGCCCACACGATGAGCGACTGGCCGCGGCCGACGTCACCGGCCACGAACACGCCGGGCACGCTGGCCATGAACTCCCCGTCGCGGGCGACGTTGCCCCGGGCGTCCATCTCCAGCCCGAGCGCCTCCACGAGGCCCTCGCGCTGGGCGCCGGTGAAGCCCATGGCGAGCAGCACCAGCTGGGCCGGCAGCTCGCGCTCGGTGCCCTCGATCTTCTGGAACCGGCCGTCGACCCGCTCGACCTCGTGGATGACCAGCGCGCGCACGCGGCCCTCGTCGTCGCCGACGAAGCGCTCGGTGTTCACCGAGTACAGCCGCTCGCCGCCCTCCTCGTGGGCCGAGGAGATCCGCATGACCATCGGGTAGGTGGGCCAGGGGTTGCCCTCGGACCGCTTGTCCGGCGGCGCCGGCATGATCTCCAGCTGGGTCACCGAGCGGGCCCCCTGCCGGTGCGAGGTGCCCAGGCAGTCCGCGCCGGTGTCACCGCCGCCGATGATGACGACGTCCTTGCCCTTCGCCGAGATCGGCGGGTCGTCCAGCTCGCCGAGCGCCTGCCGGTTGCCGAAGGGCAGGAACTCCATGGCCAGGTGGATGCCGGCGAGCTCGCGGCCGGGTGCGGGCAGGTCACGGCCCACGGTGGCACCGGCGGCCAGCACGACGGCGTCGTACTCCGCGCGCAACTGCTCGGTGGACAGGTCGGCCTCGCCGCTGCCGCCGACCTCGACGCCGGTGACGAAGCGGGTGCCCTCGGCGCGCATCTGGTCCAGCCGCCGGTCGAGGACGGCCTTCTCCATCTTGAACTCGGGGATGCCGTAGCGGAGCAGCCCGCCGACCTTGTCCGCCCGCTCGTAGACGGTGACGTCGTGGCCGGCGCGGGTCAGCTGCTGGGCGGCGGCCAGCCCGGCCGGGCCCGACCCGACGACGGCGACCTTCTTGCCGGTGCGCTCGGCCGGCACCTGCGGCTCGACGTGGCCCCGCTCGAAGGCCTGGTCGATGATCTCCCACTCGATCTGCTTGATCGTGACCGGGGAGTCCTCCAGGTTCAGCACGCAGGCGCCCTCGCACGGGGCCGGGCACAGCTTCCCGGTGAACTCCGGGAAGTTGTTGGTCGCGTGCAGCCGCTCGATGGCATCGCGCCAGTCATCGCGGCGGGCCAGGTCGTTCCACTCCGGGATCAGGTTGCCCAGCGGGCAGCCGTGGTGGCAGAACGGGATGCCGCAGTCCATGCACCGGGCGGCCTGCTGGCGCAGCGCCGCGACCGGGTAGACGGCGTCCTCGCCGCTCTGCCGGGAGAGGTAGACGTCCTTCCAGTCCATGATCCGGACGTCGACCGGCCGCCGGGGCGGCATGGCCCGCTCGTACTTCAGGAACCCCGTGGAGTCAGCCACGTCCGGCCTCCATCGTCTCTGGGCGGCTCGAGTTGCAGGGTCGGGGGCGCGGGTCAGCCACGAGCCGCCTCCATGACCGCGCGGTCGACGTCGGTACCGGCGGCCTCGGCGGCGCGCCGGGCCTCGAGGGCGCGACGGTAGTCGCGCGGCATGACGACGCTGAACTGCTCGGACCAGCGGCCCCAGTCGGCCAGCAGCGCGGCGGCGACGGTCGACTCGGTCTCGGCCTGGTACCGGAGCAGGACCTCCCGCAGCCACTGCGAGGACTCGCCGTCCAGCGGCTCGATGTCGACCATCTCGCTGTTGACCCGGTGCCGGGCCAGGTCGAGGACGTAGCCGATGCCCCCGGACATGCCCGCCGCGACGTTGCGGCCGGTGGGCCCGAGGATCACCGCGCGGCCGCCGGTCATGTACTCCAGCGCGTGGTCGCCGACGCCCTCGACGACGGCCAGCGCCCCGGAGTTGCGGACGCAGAAGCGCTCGCCGACCCGCCCGCGCAGGAAGACCTCCCCGCCGGTGGCGCCGTAGCCGATGACGTTGCCGGCGATGACGTTGTCCTCGGCGGGGAAGGTCGCCTCCCGCGCCGGCCGGACGACGATCCGTCCGCCGGACAGGCCCTTGCCGACGTAGTCGTTGGCGTCGCCGAGCAGCCGCATGGTGATGCCGCGCGGCAGGAAGGCGCCGAAGGACTGGCCGGCCGACCCGGTGAAGGTCAGGTCGATCGTGCCGTCGGGCAGGCCCTCGCCACCGAAGCGGCGGGTCACCATCGAGCCGAGCATCGTGCCGACGGTGCGGTTGACGTTGCGCACCGGCAGCTCGAGGCTCACCGGCCGCGCGTCGAGCAGCGCGCCCTCGCACAGCTGGATCAGCGTCTGGTCCAGCGCGACGTCCAGGCCGTGGTCCTGGGTCCGGACCGCCCGCCGCGGCGCATCCTCGGGCAGCTCCGGCAGGGCGAGCATCTTCGACAGGTCCAGGCCGCGGGCCTTCCAGTGGTCGACCGCCTGGCGGGTGTCGAGCAGCTCGACGTGGCCGACGGCCTCCTCGACGCTGCGGAAGCCCAGCTCGGCCAGGTAGCCGCGCACCTGCTCGGCGAGGAACTCGAAGAAGGTCACCACGAACTCGGGCCGGCCGGTGAACCGCTTGCGCAGCTCCGGGTTCTGGGTGGCCACGCCGACCGGGCAGGTGTCGAGGTGGCAGACCCGCATCATGATGCAGCCGGAGACCACCAGCGGAGCGGTGGCGAAGCCGTACTCCTCGGCGCCGAGCAGCATCGCGACCACGACGTCGCGGCCGGTCTTCATCTGCCCGTCGACCTGCACCACGATCCGGTCGCGCAGGCCGTTGGCCAGCAGCGTCTGCTGCGTCTCGGCCAGGCCCAGCTCCCACGGCGAGCCGGCGTGCTTCAGCGAGGTCAGCGGGGCGGCGCCGGTGCCGCCGTCGTGCCCGGAGATGAGCACCACGTCGGCGTGCGCCTTGCTCACGCCGGCCGCGACCGTCCCGACGCCGACCTCGGCGACCAGCTTGACGTTGACCCGCGCCTGGTCGTTGGCGTTCTTCAGGTCGTGGATGAGCTGCTTGAGGTCCTCGATCGAGTAGATGTCGTGGTGCGGCGGCGGGCTGATCAGGCCGACGCCCGGCGTCGAGTGCCGGGTCCGGGCCACCCACGGGTAGACCTTGCCGCCGGGCAGCTGGCCGCCCTCGCCGGGCTTGGCCCCCTGCGCCATCTTGATCTGGATGTCGTCGGAGTTGACCAGGTACTCGCTGGTGACGCCGAAGCGGCCACTGGCCACCTGCTTGATCGCCGAGCGGCGCAGGTCGCCGTTGGGGTCGGGCACGAAGCGGTCGGGGTCCTCGCCGCCCTCACCGGTGTTGGACCGGCCGCCGAGCCGGTTCATCGCGATGGCGAGCGTCTCGTGCGCCTCCTGCGAGATGGAGCCGTAGCTCATCGCGCCGGTCTGGAACCGCTTGACGATCTCGCTGGCCGGCTCGACCTCCTCGATCGGCACCGGCGGGCGCGCGCCCTTCTTCACGGTGAACAGGCCGCGCAGGGTGGCCGCGTCCTCCGACAGCTGGTCGACGGTCTGCGTGTACCGCTCGAAGACCTCGTACTGCCGCGAGCGGGTGGAGTGCTGGAGGAGGAACACCGTCTCGGGGTTGAACAGGTGCACCTCGCCCTCGCGGCGCCACTGGTACTCCCCGCCGGTCTCCAGCCGGCGGTGCGCCCGCTCGGTCGGGTTCTCCGGGTAGGCGCGCCGGTGCCGCATGGCGACCTCCTCGGCGAGCACGTCGACACCCACGCCGCCCAGCGGCGCGGAGGTGCCGGTGAAGTACTCGTCGACGACCTCCTGGGAGAGGCCGACCGCCTCGAAGATCTGCGCCATCGTGTACGAGCCGACGGTGCTGATGCCCATCTTGCTCATGACCTTGAGGACGCCCTTGCCGAGCGCCTTGACCACGTTGCGCACGGCCTGGGCCGGCTGGACGCCGGTGAGGACGCCGTCGCGGATGAGGTCCTCGATGGACTCGAAGGCCAGGTAGGGGTTGACCGCGGCCGCGCCGTAGCCGAGCAGCAGCGCGACGTGGTGCACCTCGCGGCAGTCGCCGGACTCGACGACGAGGCCGACCTCCATGCGGGTGCGCTCGCGCACGAGGTGGTGGTGGACCGCGGCGGTCATCAGCAGCGACGGGATGGGCGCGCGCCGCTCGTCGCAGTCGCGGTCGGAGAGCACGATGACCCGGGCGCCGGCCGCGATGGCCTTGCTGACCTTGGTCCGCAGCTCCTCGACGGCCTGCACCAGCGCCGGGCCGCCGCCGGTGACGTCGAAGTGGCCGGTGATCCGGACGGCGGCGAAACCGGGCAGGTCGCCGTCGTCGTCGATGTGCAGGATCTTGGCCAGCTCGTCGTTGTCGATGACCGGGTAGGGCAGGAACAGCTGCCGGCAGGACGCCGGGGTGGCCCGCAGCAGGTTCTGCTCGGGGCCGAAGGTGCGGCCCAGGCTGGTCACCAGCTCCTCGCGGATGGCGTCCAGCGGCGGGTTGGTCACCTGGGCGAACAGCTGCCCGAAGTAGTCGTAGAGCAGCCGGGAGCGGTCCGACAGCGCCGCGATCGGGGTGTCGGTGCCCATGGAGCCGATCGGCTCGGCGCCGCTGGAGGCCATCGGGGTGAGCAGGACGCGCAGGTCCTCCTCGGTGTAGCCGAACAGCATCTGCCGGCGGATGACGGACTCGTGGCTGGGCCGCGCGCGGCGCCGCTCGGGCAGCTGCGGCAGGTGCACCAGGCCGGCGTGCAGCCAGTCGTCGTAGGGGTGCTCGGTGGCCAGCGCGCCCTTGACGTCCTCGTCGGCGACGATCCGCCCGGAGGTCGTGTCGACGAGGAACATCCGGCCCGGCTGCAGCCGGCCCTTGGCGACGACGTCGCCGGCCGGGATGTCCAGCACGCCGGCCTCGCTGGCCAGGACGACGAGGTCGTCCTTCGTCCGCCACCAGCGGCCGGGGCGCAGGCCGTTGCGGTCGAGGACGGCGCCGATGGTCGTCCCGTCGGTGAAGGCCACGCAGGCCGGACCGTCCCAGGGCTCCATGATCGAGGCGTGGAACCGGTAGAAGGCCCGGCGGGCCGGGTCCATCTCGTCGTGGTTCTCCCACGCCTCCGGGATCATCATGAGCACCGCGTGCGGCAGCGAGCGGCCGGACAGGTGCAGCAGCTCGAGCACCTCGTCGAAGGTCGCCGAGTCGCTGAAGTCGCTGGCGGTGACCGGGAAGATCCGCTCCAGGCCGAGCTCGCTGGCCGGGCCGGCGGGGCCGTCGAACAGCTCGGTCTCGAGCTTGGCCTCGCGGGCGCGCATCCGGTTGCGGTTGCCCTTGATGGTGTTGATCTCGCCGTTGTGGGCGATGAACCGGAACGGGTGCGCCAACGGCCAGCTCGGGAAGGTGTTGGTGGAGAACCGGCTGTGCACCAGCGCGATCGCCGACTCGTAGCGCTCGTCGCGCAGGTCGGGGAAGAAGGCCGGCAGCTGGTCGGTGGTCAGCATCCCCTTGTAGGTCAGCGTCCGCGACGACAGGGACACGACGTAGAGGGAGCTGCCGGCCTCGCGGGCGGCGCGCTCGGCGCGCTTGCGCAGCACGAAGGACCGCCGCTCCAGGCGGCTGACGCCGTTGACCGCGCGCGGACCGCCGAACGCGGCGGCGTCGGCGCGGGCGCCCATGGTCTCGGCGAGGAACACCTGGGCGAAGTGCGGCATGACCGCGCGGGCGGTGGGACCGAGGTCGGCGCCGTCGGGGTCGACCGGCACGTCCCGCCAGCCGAGGACGGTCAGGCCCTCCTCGGCGGCGAGGCGGGCGACGTCGGCCCGGCGGGCGGCGCGCTCGTCCTCGTCGACGGGCATGAACGCGATGCCGACGGAGTACTCCCCCACGGGCGGCAGGTCGAAGTCGACGCTGGCCCGCAGGAGCGCGTCGGGGACCTGGGTGAGGATGCCGGCGCCGTCACCGGAGTTCGGCTCGGCACCGGCGGCACCGCGGTGGTCGAGGTTGTGCAGCGCGGTCAGGCCCGCGGCGACGATCTTCCGCGAGCGGCGCCCCTGGGCATCGGCCACGAAGGCGACACCGCAGGCGTCCGAGTCGTTCGCCGGGTCGTAGAGACCGGTGGCGGACGGCACCGCGGAGAACGGCACGGCCGAGGACGTGGTCGCGGAGGAGGCGGCCTGGGGGGCGGGTGTGGAGGACCCGAGCATGACAACTCCCGTCGTCGGCTGCCGCGCCGTCCTCACGGGAGGACGGCGTGGGGGCGCGGAGCCCGGCCGGTGGTCAAGGGGGGCGGTGCGGCGGCGGTGCAGGCAGAGGACGGGCGGGGACTGCGGTCGAGCCCGCGACCGGCTGAGGCACGGTGTGCCCGGGCCGGCTGGGGTCAGCGGCCCCGCGGGTGGTGCCACGGGGTCGTCGTCCGCGGGGCAGCGCTGGCCCGGTCCGACACGTGCGACCCACCAGGATCACTGGAGGTCTCACCAGGAGAGTACACAGCGGCCGCACCCGGCTCACCCGCCCGAACCCCTGCTGCGGCGCGTCCCGTCAGGGCTGTCCGGGCGCGTCGTGGGAACGCTCACCGGCCCGCCGGACGGCCGGCGCATCGGTGCTGCTCGGCGCCTCGCCCGCGGTCTCCCCGGCGGTTCCCGCGGTGTCGTCGTCACCGCCGGCGCCGTCGCCGGTGCCGTCCGCGGGGTGGATCACCTCTCGCGGGCGGCCACGCTGCCAGACCAGGTAGGCCACCGCGAGCAGCCCGACGACGGCGGCGGTGAAGACGTTGAGCCGGATGCCGAGGAGGGTGTTGGCCGGGTCGATGCGCAGCAGCTCGATCCAGAACCGGCCCGCGCAGTACAGCGCCACGTAGAGGGCGAAGGCGCGGCCGTGGGAGAGCCGGAAGCGCCGGTCGGCCCAGACGACGACGGCCGCGGCGGCCAGGTTCCACAGCAGCTCGTAGAGGAATGCCGGGTGGAACAGCCCGGCCACGACCGGCTGCCCGTCGGCGCCGAGGACGGCCCGCCCGCCGTCCCACTCGTAGACCCGCAGCGCCCACGGCAGGTCGGTGGGCGAACCGTAGAGCTCGTTGTTGAACCAGTTGCCCAGCCGCCCGATCGCCTGGGCGACCAGCAGGCCAGGGGCGATGGCGTCGCCGAACGCCGGCAGCGGGATCCCGCGGCGGCGGCAGGCGATCCACGCGCCGACGCCGCCGAGTGCGATCGCGCCCCAGATGCCCAGGCCGCCCTCCCAGATCGCGAGGGCGCGCAGGGGGTCACCACCCTCGCCGAAGTAGGGCTGCGGCGTGGTGACCACGTGGTAGAGCCGGCCGCCGAGGATGCCGAAGGGCACCGCCCAGACGGCGATGTCGAGCACCTCGCCGGGGTGGCCGCCGCGGGCGACCCAGCGCCGCTCGGCGATCCAGCAGGCGGCGACGATGCCCGCGATGATGGACAGCGCGTAGGCGCGGACCGGGAACGGGCCGAGCTCCCAGACGCCCTGGGTGGGGCTGGGGATGGCCGCCAGCGGGGTCACGCCGTCGACCCGCTGGGCACGCCGGCGCGCCGGCGGACGCCCTCGGCCAGCTCGGCCGACAGCGCCCGGACGCCGTCGGGGCCGGCGCCGTCGAGCACCCGCCGCACGTAGGCCGACCCGACGATCACGCCGTCGGCGAAGCCGGCCACCTCGGCGGCCTGGTCGCCGTCGGACACACCCAGGCCCACGCACACCGGGCGGTCGGTGACCGCGCGGGTGCGGGCCACCAGCCGCTCGGCGGCGTCGCCGACGGTGGCGCGGGTGCCGGTGACGCCCATCGTGGAGGCGGCGTAGACGAAGCCGCGGCAGGCCTCGGCGGTGGCGCGCAGCCGGGCGTCGGTGGACGACGGCGCGACGAGGAAGACGCGGTCGAGGTCGGCGGCGTCGGCGGCGGCCATCCACGCCGCGGCCTCGTCGGGGATGAGGTCGGGCGTGATGGCGCCCGCTCCCCCGGCCGCGGCCAGGTCGGTGGCGAACCGCTCGACCCCGTAGCGCTCGATCGGGTTCCAGTAGCTCATCACCACGGGCACCGCGCCGGCGGCGGCCACGGCCTCCACCGCGCGCAGCACGTCGCGCATGCCCACACCGGCGCGGACGGCGACGTCGACGGCCTGCTGGATGACCGGGCCGTCCATGCCGGGGTCGCTGTAGGGGACGCCGATCTCGACGACGTCCGCGCCGCCCTCGACCGCGGCGGTCATCGCGGCGATCGAGTCCTC
Organism: Geodermatophilus maliterrae; assembly: GCF_041018925.1. NCBI lineage: Bacteria > Bacillati > Actinomycetota > Actinomycetes > Geodermatophilales > Geodermatophilaceae > Geodermatophilus > Geodermatophilus maliterrae. The sequence continues at coordinate 17,488 of NZ_JBFNXQ010000061.1, read as the reverse complement.
GACGCCGGGGTAGCCGACGGGCAGGTAGGCGACGAGCGCCGCGCGTCCCTCGGCCCGGGCGACACCCAGGCGGTCCTCGAGCAGGCTCATGCCTGGCTCCCCGCGTCCTGGCCGGGCACCGCGTCGCCGGAGGCGACCGCGCCCTCGGTGGGCTGCTGGTCGGTGTCCATGCCGGGGCCGGGGTCGACCTCGTCGCGGTTCCCGAGCCCGAACCAGCGCGACGCCGTCTCGACGTCCTTGTCGCCGCGGCCGGAGAGGTTGACCAGCAGCAGCGCGTCGGGGCCGACCTCCCGGCCCAGCCGCATCGTGCCGGCGAGGGCGTGCGCGGACTCGATGGCCGGGATGATCCCCTCGGTGCGGCACAGCAGCGCGAAGGCCTCCATGGCCTCGGCGTCGGTGACCGCCCGGTACTCGGCGCGGCCGATGTCGTGCAGGTAGGAGTGCTCGGGGCCCACGCCCGGGTAGTCCAGGCCGGCGCTGATCGAGTGCGACTCGATCGTCTGGCCGTTGTCGTCCTGCAGCAGGTAGGAGCGGGCGCCGTGCAGCACCCCCGGCGTCCCGCCGGTGATGGTGGCCGCGTGCCGGCCGGTGTCCACGCCGTCGCCGCCGGCCTCCAGGCCGACCAGCCGCACGCCCTCGTCGGGGACGAAGGCGGTGAAGATGCCGATCGCGTTGGAGCCGCCGCCGACGCAGGCGAGGACGGCGTCGGGCAGCCGGCCCTCCCGCTCGAGCAGCTGGGCCCGGGCCTCGTCGCCGATCACCCGCTGGAAGTCGCGGACCATCGCCGGGAAAGGGTGCGGGCCGGCGACGGTGCCGAAGACGTAGTTGGTGGTCTCGACGTTGGTCACCCAGTCGCGGAAGGCCTCGTTGATGGCGTCCTTGAGGGTGCGCGAGCCGGTGGTCACCGGGACCACCTCGGCGCCGAGCAGCCGCATGCGGGCGACGTTGAGCGCCTGGCGGCGGGTGTCCTCCTCGCCCATGTAGACGGTGCACGACAGCCCCATGAGGGCCGCCGCCGTCGCCGTCGCCACGCCGTGCTGGCCGGCCCCGGTCTCGGCGATGACCCGGGTCTTGCCGATCCGCTTGGTCAGCAGCGCCTGACCCAGCACGTTGTTGATCTTGTGCGAGCCGGTGTGGTTGAGGTCCTCGCGCTTGAGGAGCACCCGCGCCCCGCCGCAGTGCTCGGCGAACCGGGGCACCTCGGTGAGCGGGCTGGGGCGGCCGGTGTAGTCGCGCTGCAGCGCGGCGAACTCCTCGATGAAGACCGGGTCGACCCGCATGGCCTCGTAGGCCTCGGTGAGGTCGTCGAGCGCGGCGACGAGGGCCTCGGGGACGAAGCGACCGCCGAAGACGCCGAAGTGGCCGGTGGCGTCGGGCCAGGCGGGGCGCACCGACTCGAGTCGCTGCTCGGGAGGGTGCACGGCGCTGGTGGTCATGGGCCCAGTGTCCCGCGTCCCGGCCCCCTGGTGGCGGCGGGGGTGGCCCTCCTGCAGGGGCCCGCCGCGGGCGTGCGGGCGGTGGGGGCAGGAGGGTCCTCAGCGGGTGGTGCGCGGGGTGGCCGGGTGCGACCCGGCGGTGACCAGGTCGGCGACGGCCTGGCGGGCGTCGCCGGCGGTGACCAGGCCCTCGCCGACGAGCACCGCGTCGGCACCGGCACCGGCATAGGCGATGAGGTCGTGCGGGCCGCGGACGCCGGACTCGGCGACCTTGACCACCTCCGACGGCAGGCCGGGGGCGATCCGCTCGAAGGTGGAGCGGTCGACGGCCAGGGTGGTGAGGTCGCGGGCGTTGACGCCGATGACCGAGGCCCCGGCGGCCATCGCGCGGTCGGCCTCGGCCTCGGTGTGCACCTCGACCAGCGCGGTCATGCCCAGCGACTCCACCCGCTCGAGCAGGCCGGTGAGGGCGTTCTGCTCGAGCGCGGCGACGATGAGCAGGACGACGTCGGCGCCGTGCGCGCGGGCCTCGTGCACCTGGTAGCTGCTGACCACGAAGTCCTTGCACAGCACCGGGACGTCGACGGCGGCGCGGACGGCGGCCAGGTCGGCGTGCGAGCCCCCGAAGCGACGGCGCTCGGTGAGCACGCTGATGACCCGGGCGCCTCCGGCGGCGTACTGCGCGGCGAGGACGGCGGGGTCGGGGATGTCGGCGAGGGCGCCCTTGCTGGGGCTGCGCCGCTTGACCTCGGCGATGACACCCACGCCCGGCTCGCGCAGGGCCGCCAGGGCGTCGAGGGCGGGTCGGGCGTCGCGGGCGGCGGCCTTCACCTCGGCCAGCGGGGTGGCCACCTCGCGCGCCGCGACGTCCTCACGGACGCCGGCGACGATCTCGTCGAGGACGGTCACTCCGCCTCCTCGCTCCTGGTCGGTTCGTCCCGGGCGGGACCGGGTAGTCGTCCGGGCCGGCCTCGAACCCGCCGGACGGGTGGACCCACTCTAAGGGCGGCGGCCGGGAGCCCTGGCCGCCGGGTCGTCGGTCGTCCCGGTACCCCCCGGTGCAGGATCACCGGCGGGGGCGTCGGTCGGGTCGTCGGTCGGGTCGTCGGTCGGGTCGTCGCCGCGGTCGAGGGCGCGCCAGGCGTCCAGCGCGCGGTCCTCGTCGGTGCGGGCGCGGGCCGGCGCCGGGGCGGTGGCGCCCGGCGGCCGTTCGTAGCGGCGGCCCATGCCCGGCCACCGCCGTCCGCGGGCGAGGACCAGCAGCCCGGCGGCCAGCGCGACCGCGGCGGCGACGAGGCACAGCGCCGGCCACCCGGCGGCGAGGTCGGTGCCCGCCATCTCCCCGGGCGCTGTCGGCACCGGGTCCGGTCCCGAGACCAGGACCCGCCCGCCCGCCCAGCCGAGCACCAGCCCGGCGGCGGCCACGAGCGCGCCGACGGCGGCCCGCCCGGCGCCGCGGACGGCGAGGACGGCGACCGCCGCGGCCAGCAGCAGCAGCCCGGCGGCGGTCACCAGCGGGGCGACGGCGGACCCGGTGAGCACCTCGGTGACGGGCGGCAGCGGCGGGCGGCGGGTCACGGTGACCGTCGCCCACGTCTGCCCGCCCGTGGAGAGGGCCAGTCCGCCGGCGAGCGCGCAGCCGGCGACGGCCGCGCCCAGCTCGCGGCGCGGGTGCTGGGTCCCGGGTCCGCTCCCGTCCGGCGGAGCCGGCGGGACGGCAGGGCCGCTCACCGGACCTCCCGCATCCCCTCGGCCGTGGCGATGGCCGAGAGCACGGCGCGGGCCTTGTGCCGGGTCTCGGCCTCCTCGGTGGCGGGGTCGCTGTCGGCGACGACCCCCGCGCCGGCCTGCACGTAGGCCCGCCCCTGGTGCAGCACGGCGGTGCGGATGGCGATGGCCATGTCCATGTCGCCGCTGGCGTCGACGTAGCCCACGGTGCCCGCGTAGAGCGCCCGCCGCGTGGGCTCGAGCGACTCGATGATCTCCATCGCCCGTGGCTTGGGGGCGCCGGAGACGGTGCCCGCCGGGAACGTGGCGTCGAAGACGTCGAGCGCGTCGCGGCCGGGCGCCACCTCCCCCGACACCGTCGAGACCAGGTGCATGACGTGGCTGTAGTGCTCGACCCGCATGAAGTCGGGCACCTCGACCGTGCCCGGCACGCAGACCCGGCCCAGGTCGTTGCGGGCCAGGTCGACCAGCATCACGTGCTCCGCGCGCTCCTTGGGGTCGGCGAGCAGCCCCTCGGCCAGCCGCAGGTCCTCCTCCTCGGTGGCCCCGCGCGGGCGGGTGCCGGCCGGCGGGTGCACGACCGCACCGGTGCCCGTGACGGTGACCAGCGCCTCCGGCGAGGAGCCGACGACGTCGAAGGGCGACTCCCGGCCGGCGAAGCGCAGCAGGTACATGTACGGCGAGGGGTTGGTCGCCCGCAGCACCCGGTAGAGGTCCAGCGCCTCGACGGCGGTCTCGGTCTCGAAGCGCTGGGCGAGCACGACCTGGAAGGCGTCGCCGGCGCGGATGTGCTCGCGGACGGTCTCCACCCCGGCCTCGTAGACCCCGGGCGCCATCGTGCTCGTCACCGGCGGCGGCTCGGTCGTGGTGAACGTGGCCACGCCGGGCGGCACCGCCTTGCTCAGGTCGGCGGCCATGGCGTCGAGCCGGGCGACCGCGTCGTCCCAGGCGGCCCCGGGGTCGCCGGAGCCGGTCAGCGCGTTGGCGATGAGCAGCACCGTGCCGTCGGTGTGGTCGAGCACGGCGAGGTCGGTGACCAGCATGAGCGCCAGCTCGGGCATGCCGAGGTCGTCGGTGCTGGTGCTCGGCAGCCGCTCGAGCCGCCGGACGACGTCGTACCCGAGGTAGCCGACCAGGCCGCCGGTGAGCCGGGGCAGGTCCGGACGACGCGGGGAGCGGAACCGGCGGGCGAGGGTGCGGACGGCGGCCAGCGGGTCGGCGGGCAGGTCGTCGATGAGCCCGGGCAGCGGGTCGCCCAGCCACACGGTCGCGCCGTCGCGCTCGGTGAGCACCCCGGCGGCGCGGACGCCGACGAAGCTGTAGCGCGACCACCGCTTGCCCTGCTCGGCCGACTCCAGCAGGACCGTGCCGGGGCGGTTGCCGGCCAGCTTGCGGTAGATGCCGACGGCGGTCTCGCCGTCGGCCAGGAGGCGCCGGGTCACCGGCACCAGCGGCTGGTCGAGCCCGGCGAACTCCTCGCGGGCCGGGCTGGTCTCACCGAGCCGCACGGGAGACCTCCAGCCCGCGGTGGAAGCAGCTGCGCTCGCCGGTGTGACAGGCCGGGCCCTCCTGGTCGACGAGCACGAGCAGCGCGTCGCCGTCGCAGTCGACCCGCACGTCGCGGACCCACTGGCGGTGCCCGGAGGTCTCCCCCTTCACCCAGTACTCGCCGCGGCTGCGCGACCAGTAGGTGGCCCGGCCGCTGGTCAGCGTGCGGTGCAGCGCCTCGTCGTCCATCCAGGCGACCATGAGCACGTCACCGGTGTCGTGCTGCTGGACGACGGCGGCGACCAGCCCGGCGGGGTCGCGGCGCAGCAGGGCGGCGACCGCGGGGTCGAGCGCCGACTCGGCGGCGGGGACGGCGGACATGCCGTCGATCGTCCCACCGTGGGGAGACCGCCCCGCTCAGCGCCCCCGGCGGCTGCCGGGGGTCACCGGCCGGGGTCGGGAGCGGTGCCGGTGGCCCAGCGCCGGACGGCACCGACGAGGAGCAGCCCGAGGCCGACCGCCGGGGCGGCGGCGAAGAACAGCACCCCGACGACGAGGACGCCGGACGGGTCCGAGCCGGTGGTGTCGTCGACGAAGCCGCTCAGCGTGGACAGCCGCACCAGCCAGTAGAGGGCGAGGGCCAGCTGCCCGCCGGAGGCGGCGACCAGGGTCAGCCAGGACGCCCGGCTGCGGCGGTTGAGCACCATGACGCCGCCGACGACCAGCGCGATCGCCGAGAGCAACTGCACCACCGTCAGCACGGTGGCCTCGGTGACCAGGGCGCTCGCCCCGGCGTCGTCGGAGGCCCCCGGCACGGTGGCCAGGAAGCCGAACGTGCTGGCCAGCAGGAGCACGTAGGCCGAGGCGACGGCCACGAGGCCGGCCTGGACGAAGGCCAGCACCGCGGCGGCCACGACCTGTCCCGGCCGGCGCGGGCGGGGCGGCGCCGGCGGACCCCACGCGGGGATGCCGTGGCCCGGCCATCCGTACGCCGGGGGCGTGTACCCGGCGGCCGCGTACGGGTACGCGGTGGCCGCGTACGGCGCGGGCGCCGTGACGGGTGGGCCGGCGTAGTCGACCGGGCCGGTCTGCGCGGCCGGGTCCGACCAGGGACTGCTCACAGCGCCGCCGCCAGCGCCCGGCCGGCCACGCGGCCGGAGAACAGGCACCCACCGAGGAAGGTGCCCTCCAGCGACCGGTAGCCGTGCATCCCCCCGCCGCCGAACCCGGCGACCTCGCCGGCGGCGTAGAGCCCGGGGAACGGGTCACCGCCGGGGCGCAGCACCCGGCCGGACAGGTCGGTCTCCAGGCCGCCGAGGGTCTTGCGGGTGAGCAGGTTGAGCCGGACGGCGATCAGCGGGCCGGCCTCCGGGTCGAGCACCCGGTGCGGCGGGGCGACGCGGATGAGCTTGTCGCCGAGGTAGCTGCGGGCGCCGCGGACGGCGGTCAGCTGCAGGTCCTTGGTGAACACGTTGGCCACCTCGCGGTCGCGGGCGACGACCTCCCGCTCGACGGTGGCGAGGTCGACCACCGGGTTGCCGCCGGTGATCCGGTTCATCCCGGCGACCAGCTCGGGCAGCGACGTCGCGGTGACGAAGTCCTCGCCGCGGTCGAGGAAGGCCTGCACCGGCCCGGACACCCCGGCCGTGACCCGGTTCAGCAGGAGCCGGACGTCCCTGCCGGTCAGGTCGGGGTTCTGCTCGGAGCCCGAGAGCGCGAACTCCTTCTCGACGATCTTCTTCGTGGCGAGGAACCAGGTGTGCTCGTGGCCGGTCTGCCCGATGTGCGCCAGCGTGCCGAGGGTGTCGAAGCCGGGGAACAGCGGGACGGGCAGCCGGGTGCCGGTGGCGTCGAGCCACAGCGACGAGGGCCCCGGCAGGATGCGGATGCCGTGCCGCGCCCAGACCGGCGAGTGGTTGGTGATGCCCTCGGTGTAGTGCCACATGCGGTCGCGGTTGACGACGTTCGCGCCGGCGGCCTCGGTGGCCTCCAGCATCAGCCCGTCGACGTGCGCGGGGACGCCGGAGAGCAGCCGCTGCGGCACGGGGCCGAGCCGGGCCGGCCAGTTGCGGCGGACCAGCTCGTGGTTGCCGCCGATGCCGCCGGAGGTGACGACGACGGCCTGCGCGGCGATCTCGAACGGCGCCACCTCCTCGCGGGAGCTGGCCTCCCCGCGGGCGGCGTCGCTGGGCGCCAGCACCGACCCGCGCACCCCGGTGACCGCGCCGCCGTCCACCACGAGCTCGGTGACCCGGTGCCGGAAGCGCAGCTCCACCAGGCCGCGGTCCACGGCGGCGCGGACCCGGCGGGCGAAGGGCTCGACGAGGCCGGGCCCGGTGCCCCAGACGATGTGGAAGCGCGGCACGGAGTTGCCGTGCCCGGTGGCGGTGTAGCCGCCCCGCTCGGCCCAGCCCACGACGGGGAAGAAGCCGACGCCCTGCTCGCGCAGCCACGCGCGCTTCTCCCCCGCGGCGAAGTCCAGGTAGGCCTCGGCCCACTGGCGCGGCCAGTGGTCCTCGGCGCGGTCGAAGGCGGCGGTGCCGAACCAGTCCTGGCGGGCGAGCTCCAGCGAGTCGCGCACCCGCAGCCGGCGCTGCTCGGGCGAGTCCACGAGGAACAGCCCGCCGAAGGACCACCAGGCCTGCCCGCCGAAGGAGACCTCCGGCTCCTGCTCGAGCAGCACCACGCGGCGGCCGGCGTCGGCCAGCTCGGCGGTGACCACCAGCCCGGCCAGGCCGGACCCCACCACGACGACGTCTGTGTCGATCACGGACCGCACGCTAGCGGCCGCGGGTCCTCCCGCGGCCGTGCGCGGCCGGTGGTGCGGGCCGGTTCCCCCGCCCGGGCCGCGTCCAGTCCCGGATCGGGCGGCGCACGGAGAGCCCGAGCGCCCCGAGCGGTCCGGGCAGCAGGAGCAGCGCCCAGCCGGTGAGCTCGCCGCTGCCGAGGGCGGCGGCGAACAGCACGGTGGCCCCGAGCAGCAGCAGGGCCGTGACCGCGGCGGCCAGCGCGAGGACCAGCCACCCGCGGCCGCGGCCGAGGAACACCAGGACCGCGCCGGCCAGCGCCACGACCGCCAGCGCGAGCACGCCGGACACGAGCCGGTCCCACGTCCAGCCGGGTTCCGGGGACTCGACCAGCCAGGCGAGGAAGACGTCCTCGGCGGTCAGCAGCACGCCGAACACCGCGGCGAAGGGGGCGGTCAGCGGGCGCCCGGGTGCGACCGGCGGGGCGGCCCGGCGGACGCCGGACGGCGGTGCCGCCGCCCGCGGGGAGCGGCGGGTCGTCGTCCGGCGGGGTGGCGACGACGGCATGGCGAGCAGCGTAGGGACGCCGGCGGCGAGCCGCGGGCGCGTCAGGCGGCCTTCTCGCCCCGGGCCCGGCGGGGGCGTCCGGCCAGCCAGGCGGTCACCTGGGGGCTGAACGCCAGCGTGGCGGCGAGCAGCGGGCAGACGGCCACGACGAACGGCCCGACACCGACGTCCTCCCCGACGGAGGCGGCGACCCCGATCACCAGCCCGGTGAACGCCAGCGAGACCGCGGCGCCCAGGACCAGCGGCCACCGGCCCCGGCGGGCGACCAGCCAGAAGACGGCGAACAGCTGGAGCAGCGGCATGAGCACCAGCGCGGAGGTCCACCAGGCCCGGCTGCCCTCGGCGTCGGCCTGCACGCCACCCAGCGCGAAGGCCAGGACGGCGACGAGCGCGAGCGGGAGCACCCCGATGGCGCCCAGCGCGGCGGCGGCGATGGCGAGGCCGGGCATCCGGGACGGCATCGAGGACGGCGTCGTCACGCCCGGCAGCCTAGACAAAGGACCTCCTGCCCCCCACTGCTCGCAGGCTCGCAGCGGACCCCTGCAGGAGGGCCGTTCCAGCAGCTCAGGCCACCGGTGACGGCGCGCCGGCCGACGAGCGGCGCCAGGAGGCGTGCAGCCGGGCGTAGTGGCCGACGACGCCGACCAGCTCGGCGTGCGTGCCGCGCTGCACCACCCGGCCGGCGTCGACGACCAGCACCTCGTCGGCGCGCTCGGCGGTGGACAGGCGGTGCGCGATGGTCACCGTCGTCCGCCCGTCGGTCAGCCGGTCGAGGGCGTGGGTGAGCCGCTGCTCGGTGGCGGGGTCGACCGCGCTGGTGGCCTCGTCGAGCACGAGCAGGTCGGGCGCGGCCACGTGCGCGCGGGCGATGGCGACCAGCTGCCGCTCCCCCGCCGACATCGACTCCCCGCGCTGGCCGACGGGCGTGCGCACGCCGTCGGCCAGGCCGGCCAGCCACGTGCCCAGGCCGAGCTCCTCGAACGCCGCGGTCACCTGCTCGTCGGTGAGGCCGGGCCGGCCGTAGCGGACGTTGTCCGCGACCGTGGCGTCGAAGAGGAACCCGTCCTGGGGCACCATGCCGACCCGTCGGCGCAGCGAGGAGAAGGCGACGTCGGCCAGCGGCACCCAGCCGGACTCGGCGGAGCCGAGCAGCACGCGGCCCTCGGTCGGGTCCATGAGCCGGGTGACCAGCTTGGCCAGCGTCGTCTTGCCCGACCCGGTCTCCCCCACGACGGCGACCCGGCGGCGCGGCGCGAGGGTGAGGTCGACGTCCTCGAGGGCCGGACGGGCGTCCGGCCCGTAGCGGAAGCCGACGTGCTCGAGGCGCACGCCGAGCGGGCCGGGCGGCAGCTCGCGGGCCCGCTCGGGCGCGGCGACGGCGGGGTCGCGGACGTCGGGCTCGGTGTCGAGGACGTCGAGCACGCGGCGGAACCCGGCGAGGGCGTTCTGCGCCTCGTTGAGCACCTCGCTGGCGGTCTGCACCGGCGCGACGAACAGCGTGACGAGGAAGAGGAAGGCCACGAGCGTGCCGGCGCTGACCTGCCCGGCCAGACCGAGCAGGACGCCGACCACGACGACGGCGGCGTTGGCGACCGCGGCCACGAACTCGCCGCTGACGAACACCGCGGCGGTGACCTTCTGCGCGTCGACCTGGGCGCGGTAGTGCCGGTCGACGGCGCGGTCGAGGCGGGCCGCCGTCCGCTCGCGGATGCCGTAGGCGCGCACCGTCGGGGCGCCGACGACGGACTCCGAGACGGCGGCGAGCACGTCGCCGACCCGCTCGCGGACGACGCCGTAGACGACGGCCAGCCGACGGGCGAAGAAGCGCACCGCGACGGCCAGCGGCACGAAGCAGGCCAGCACCAGCAGGGTCAGCTGCCAGGAGTAGACGAACATGACCGCGGTGGCCACGACCAGCTGGCCGAGGCTGATCACGCCGAGGACGCCACCCCACTGCATGAACGTCGAGAGCTGGTCGACATCGCTGGTGACCCGCGAGACGAGGGAGCCGCGGCGCTGGCCCTGCTGGTGCAGCACGGAGAGGTCGTGCACGTGCCGGAAGGCGCGCGAGCGCAGCCCGGCCAGCGCGGTCTCGGTGGTGCGGAACAGCCGCACGTTCATCCGGTAGACCGCCACCGCGGTCAGCAGGACGACGACGGCGCAGACGAGCACCAGCGTGCGGACCAGGCCGAGGTCGGGGCCGCCGGGGGCGAGCAGGCCGCGGTCGATGACCTGCTGGACGGCGATCGGCACGACCACCCGGCCGGCGGTGGCGAGCAGGGCCAGGGCGAAGGTGGCCGGCAGTCCGCGGCGGAACTCCGGCATGGCGCGCAGCCCGCGGCCCAGCGTCGCGACGGCGCCCTCCCGGGGCTCGCTCACGCCGCCACCTCCGCCTGGGAGTAGGCCCGCACCAGCGCGGCGTAGCCGGGTACCTCGGCGAGCAGGTGCTCGTGGCTGCCGCGGGCGGTGACCCGGCCGTCCTCGAGCCACACGACCTCGTCGGCGAGGGCGATGGTGGCCTGCCGGTAGGCGACCACGACGACGGTGGAGGGCCGGTCGGCCGAGCGCAGCGCGTCGAGGATGCGCGCCTCGACGGTGGGGTCGACGGCGCTGGTGGCGTCGTCGAGGACCAGCAGCCGGGGCCGGCGGACGACGGCGCGGGCCAGCGCCAACCGCTGCCGCTGCCCGCCGGACAGCGTGGCGCCGCGCTCGCCGACGCGGGTGTCCAGGCCGTCGGGGAGCCGGTCGACGAAGTCGTCGGCGGCGGCGACCCGCAGCGCGGCCCGGACCTCGTCGTCGGTGAACTCGCCGCCGAGGGTGACGTTGCCACGCACGGTGTCGTCGAAGAGGAAGGTGCCCTGCGGGACGAAGGCGGCCTGGGCGCTGACCTCGCCCTCTCGCAGCCGGCGCACGTCGACGCCGTCGAGCAGCACCGCCCCGCTGGCGGGGTCGACCAGGCGGACCAGCAGCCCGGCCAGCGTGGACTTGCCCGAGCCGGTCGGCCCGACGACGGCGACCGTGCTGCCGGCCGCGACGTCGAACGTGATCCCGGACAGCGTCGGCAGGGCCGAGCCGTCGAAGACGTGGTCGACCGCGCGCAGGCCCAGGCCCGCGCCGCCGGCGCCGCCGGCGGCGGTCTCCGGACCGTGCGGCGTCTCGCCGGTCGCGTCGAGCACCGGGGTGACCCGGTCGAACCCGGCCAGCGCGCGCGGGAGGTCGGCCAGCACCCAGCCGATGGCGCGGATGGGCAGCGCCAGCACGGTGAACAGGTAGGCGATGCTGACCAGCTCGCCGGGATCGGTGCCCCCGGAGGCCACCCGGCCGGCGCCCACCAGCAGCACGGCCAGCGTGCCCAGGTTGGGCAGCGCCTCCATCATCGGGTCGAACAGGCCGCGCACCCGGCCGACGGCGACCAGCCCGTCGCGCAGCTCCCCCGCCCGCTCGGTGAACCGGGCGCTCTCGACGTCCTCCCGGCCGAGGGTCTTGACCACCAGCGCGGCGTCGAAGCTCTCGTGGGCGATCTCGCTGACCTCGGCGCGCAGCTGCTGGGCCCGCTGCATCCGCGGGCTCATCACCTGCGAGTAGACGACGTTGACCGCGAAGACCAGCGGGAAGACGACCAGCCCGACCACCGCGAGCAGCGGGTCGGTGACCAGCAGCGCGACCACGGTGATGGCGATCATCACCAGCGCACCGCAGGCGAAGGGCAGCGGGGAGACGAAGAACCACGCGGCCTCGACGTCGGAGTTGGCGTTGGACAGCAGCTGGCCGGTCGGGTGGCGCATGTGCCACGACAGCGGCAGCCGCAGGTACTGCCCGGTGACCCGGCGCCGGTAGTCGGCCTGCAGGCGGTAGGCCATGATCCCGGCGAACAGCCGCCGGCCGAGGATGCCGAGGATCTTGAGGACGGCGACGCCGAGGACGACCGCGACGGCGAGGGTGAGTGCCCCGGCCGTGGTGTCCCCGTCGGCGAAGGCCGGCAGGATGACCCGGTCGGTGATCCCGCCGATGACGTAGGCGCTGGCCACGGTCATGGCCCCGTAGAGGCTGCTGGCCAGCACGGCGAGGGTGAACATCCCCGGCTGCTCGGTGATGGCGCGCCCGACGTGGCGCAGTCCGCGCCGGACCACGGCGTCTCGGCGGCGGGGCACGGATCTCCTCGGGGGGTGCGGTCGACCGCGGGCGCTCCCGCACGTCGTCAGCCAGGCTAACCACCTGTCGGCCGGGGAGCCTGCGGATTCCGGTGGGGCGCCGGGCTGGGCACCGTCGATAACCTCGCGCGGTGACTCCCTCTTCCCGCTCCCTCGCCGCGCGCGAGCGGGCGGCCCTCGCCGACCTGCTCGACGAGCTCGGCCCCGACGCCCCGACCTGCTGCGAGGGCTGGACGACGGCGCACCTGGCCGCGCACGTGGTCACCCGCGACCGCCGTCCCGACGCGATGCCCGGCTACGCGCTGCAGACGACGCCGCTGGGCGGGCCGCTGCACGCGCACGCGGCCGCGGTGGAGGACCGGCTGCGCACCTCGACGCCCTATCCCGAGCTGGTGGCGCGGGTGCGGCAGGGCCCCCCGCCCTGGCTGCCGGGCGCGTGGGCACCGGCGCAGCTGGTCGACGGGCCGGAGTTCGCCGTCCACCACGAGGACGCGCGCCGGGCCCAGCCGGGCTGGGAGCCGCGGCACCTGCCCCTGGCCGACGCCGACCGGCTGTGGACGGCCGCGTCGTTCTTCGCCCGCCGCGCCGCGGCCGGCCTGCCCGGCGGGCTGGTGCTGCAGCGCCGCGACGTCCCCGGGCCCCCGAAGCGGATCCGCTCCGGCGATGCCGTGACCACCGTCGAGGGCGAGCCCATGGAGGTCCTGCTCTGGACCAGCGGGCGACGGGACGTGGCCCGGGTGGCCGTGCGGGGCGGCGCCCCGGCGAGCTGAGGTGTCGCGCCGAGTGGGCCCCGGAGGCTCCCTGCAGGGGCCCGCTACGAGCCTGCGAGTGGTGGGGGGCAGGGAGGCCCTTTCGCTGACCCGGGCGCCTAGCGCAGCGGGGTGTCCCGCGCGTTCCGCACGGGGACGCCGGCCCGTGCGAGCCCTGCCTTGACCTCGCCGATGCGCAGCGTGCCGAAGTGGAAGACGCTGGCGGCCAGCACCGCGTCGGCGCCGGCCTCGACCGCGGGCGGGAAGTGCTCGACCGCGCCCGCTCCCCCGCTGGCGATCACCGGGACGCTGACCTCGCGGCGCACGGCGCGGATGAGCTCGGTGTCGAAACCGGCGCGGGTGCCGTCGGCGTCCATGGAGTTGAGCAGCACCTCCCCGACGCCGAGCGCGGCCGCCTGCACCACCCACTCGACGGCGTCGCGGCCGGTGCCGCGCCGCCCGCCGTGGGTGGTGATCTCGAAGCCGGAGTCGGTGACCGCGCCGTCGCGCACGCGGCGGGCGTCGAGGGAGAGCACGAGCACCTGGTTGCCGAAGCGGTCGGCGATCTCGCTGATCAGCTCCGGCCGGGCGACGGCGGCGGTGTTGACCGCGACCTTGTCCGCGCCGGCCCGCAGCAGCCGGTCGACGTCGTCGGGGCTGCGCACGCCGCCGCCGACCGTGAGCGGGATGAACACGCTCTCGGCGGTGCGGCGGACGACGTCGTAGGTGGTCTCGCGGTCGCCGGAGCTGGCGGTGATGTCGAGGAAGGTGAGCTCGTCGGCGCCCTCGGCGTCGTAGACGCGGGCCATCTCCACCGGGTCGCCGGCGTCGCGCAGGTCGACGAAGTTGACGCCCTTCACCACCCGGCCGGCGTCGACGTCGAGGCACGGGATGACCCGGACGGCGATGCTCACGCAGCCTCCTCGCCGGCGCCCCTCAGCTGCGTTCGCCGAGCTGCTCTGCTCATGCGCCCGCCCCCCTCACCGCGTCGGCCTCCACCTCGACCAGCATGTCGGGGTGCAGCAGGCTCGCCACGCCGATCATCGCGGTGGCCGGCCGGACGGCGCCGAAGACCTCGCCGTGCACGCGCCCGACCTCCTCCCAGCGGCCGGTGTCGGTGACGTACATGCGGGTGCGGACGACGTCGGCCGCGGCGAAGCCGGCGCTCTCCAGCGCGGCGACGAGCACGCCGAAGGCGACCCGCGCCTGGGCGCCCGCGTCCCCGGGGTGCACCACCACGCCGTCGACGGTGGCGGTGCAGCCGCTCACCCACGCGGAGTCCCCGACGGCGACGACCCGGCTGTAGCCGACGACGTCCTCCCACGGGCCGCCGGAGCCCAGCCGCAGCGCGGTCACGCGCGCTCCCGGGTGACCGCCAGCGCCTCGGGGAGGGTGAAGGCGCCCGCGTAGAGGGCCTTGCCGACGATGGCGCCCTCGACGCCGACCTCGGTCAGCCCGGCCAGCGCCCGGACGTCGTCGAGCGAGCTGACCCCGCCGGAGGCGACGACCGGCCGCGGCGTGGCGGCGCACACCTCGCGCAGCAGCTCGAGGTTGGGGCCGCGCAGCGTGCCGTCCTTGGTGATGTCGGTGACCACGTAGCGGGCACAGCCCTCGGCGTCGAGCCGGGCGAGGGTCTCGTAGAGCTCGCCGCCCTCGCGGGTCCAGCCGCGGGCGGCCAGCCGGGTGCCGCGCACGTCGAGGCCCACGGCGATGCGGTCACCGTGCTCGGCGATGGCGCGGGCGCACCACTCGGGCGACTCCAGCGCGGCGGTGCCGAGGTTGACCCGGCGGCAGCCGGTGGCCAGGGCCGCGGCCAGCGACTCGTCGTCGCGGATGCCACCGGACAGCTCCACGTCGACGTCGAGCTCCCCGACCACGCGGGCCAGCAGCTCGCGGTTGCTGCCCCGGCCGAAGGCGGCGTCGAGGTCGACCAGGTGCACCCACTCGGCGCCGTCGCGCTGCCACTGCAGGGCGGCGTCGAGCGGGTCGCCGTAGGCGGTCTCGCTGCCGGCCTCCCCCTGCACGAGCCGGACGGCCTGGCCGTCGGCGACGTCGACGGCGGGGAGCAGCTGCAGGATCGGCACGGCGACAGCGTAGGGACCGGCCCGCGGTGGCCGGCGTCTCAGTAGCCGCGGGCGCCGCCGAGCCCCAGCGGCACCCGGCGGACCGGTCACCGGTGTTCTGCGAGGGTGGCGGCGTGGAGTTCGCCGACGTCGTCCGCAGGCGCCGCATGGTGCGCGACTACGACCCCGACCGGCCGGTGCCGGCCGAGGTGCGCGAGCGTCTGCTCGAGCACGCCGTGCGGGCACCGTCGGCCGGCTTCACCCAGGGCTGGGCGTTCCTCGTGCTGGAGACTCCGGAGGAGCGCGGGCTGTTCTGGTCGGCGACCGCCGGCGAGGACGCCCCCGACGCCTGGCTGACCCGCATGCGCAGGGCGCCGCTGCTGGTGGTGCCGCTGTCGTCCAAGGCGGCCTACCTCGACCGCTACGCCGAGCCGGACAAGGGCTGGACCGACCGGGACGAGGCCCGCTGGCCGGTGCCGTACTGGGACGTCGACGCCGGGATGGCCGCGCTGCTGGTGCTGCTGACCGCCGTCGACGAGGGGCTGGGCGCATGCTTCTTCGGCATCCCCGGGTCGCGGGTGGACGCCTTCCGCGCGGCCTTCGGCGTGCCGGACACCCACCGGCCGGTCGGCTGCCTGAGCGTCGGCTACCCCGGCGACGGCGACCGGCGCTCGCCCTCGCTGCGCCGCGGCCGGCGGGGGCTCGACGAGGTCGTCCACCGCGGCCGCTGGTGACCTCCCCCGCACCCCGGGCGCGGGGTCAGCTCCCGTGGGCGGCGAGCCAGTGCGGGTTGCGCATGACGCCGAGCAGGTTGCCGAACGGGTCGGCCACCACCGCCGTGGCGAACCCCTCGCCCCGCTCGGTGAGCGGCTGCAGCACCGTGGCGCCCCTCGCCGTCAGCCGCTCGATCGCCGCGGGCAGGTCGTCGACGTGCCAGTGGACGACGGCCCCGGTCGGCTGCCCGGCGGCCCAGGCGGCGTAGCGGGCGTCCATCACGCCCAGCTCGTCCTCGTCGTCGCCGACGCGGAACTCGACGTAGGCCGGCGGTCCCTCGACCGGCCGGGCGAAGTACGGCTCGACCTCGAGCAGATCGGCGTACCAGCGGGCGGCGGCGGACACGTCGGTGGCGGTCAGGGTCACGGTGGCCAGGCCTCGGAGCACGGGAGGTCCTCTCGTCGGGCGGGGCGCCGGGTGCTGCCCCCGTCGACGTCCATGCTCCGGGCCGAAGTGCTCACCTCCTGAGCACTTTCCCGGGCACCCTGGGGGACGTGCGTGCCGACCGGCTCGTCGCCGCCCTCCTGCTGCTCCAGGCCCGCGGCCGGGTCACCGCCGCCCAGCTCGCCGCCGAGCTGGAGGTGTCGGTGGCCACGGCGCGGCGCGACCTGGAGGCGCTCTCGGCCGCCGGCATCCCCGTCTACCCGCAGGCCGGGCGCGGCGGCGGGTGGCAGCTGGTGGGTGGCGCCCGCACCGACCTGTCGGGGCTGTCCGCTCCCGAGGCCCGGGCGCTGTTCCTCCTGCTCGGCCCGGCGTCCCCCGCGGCGCCGCCGGTGCGGGCGGCACTGCGCAAGCTGCTGCGCGCGCTGCCGGGGACCTTCCGCGCCGACGCGGCCGCAGCGGCGGAGGCGGTCGTCGTCGACCCGGCCGGGTGGGGCGAGCGGGTGCGCGACCGTCCCGACGTCGCCCTGCTGGCCGAGGCCGTCGTCGCCCGGCGGGTGGTGGAGTTCGGCTACACCGGCCGCGGCGGGGAACCGGGGCGGCGGCGCGCGGAGCCCTGGGGGCTGGTCGACAAGGACGGCACCTGGTACCTGGTGGCCGGCACCCCGGCCGGGCGGCGCACCTTCCGGGTCGACCGGATGGGGGCGCCCGTCGACACCGGGGAGGTCTTCGCGCGGCCGGCGGACCTCGACCTGCCCGGCGTGTGGGACGAGGTGGTCGGTGAGGTCGAGCGGCGACGGTCGCTGGTGGCGGCCACGGTCCTGGTCGCCGGGCGGCTGGTACCGGTGCTGCGCGAGCAGTTCGGCCGGCACTGCACGCCCGAGTCGTGGCCGCGTGAGGACGGGCGGGTGAGCGTGCGCGTGGCGGCCCCCACGGCGCGCTCGGTCGCCGAGCACCTGGCCGGCTGGGGCGCGACCGTGGAGGTGGTCGGGCCGGCGGCCGTCCGCGCCGAGCTGGCCCGCATCGGCGCCGAGCTGACCGCGCGCTACGGCGACGGGGAGGGATGAGAGGCGCCTCATCGCGCGCTCATCCCGGCGTCACCACCGCTGCCGACGGTGGTGCGGTGGATTCCGCTCTCCTCGCCCCCACGTCCGTGCCGCCGTCCTGGCCGCCGTCCCTGCAGGTGCTGCTGGGTGAGCCCGCGCCGGAGATGTGGTCGGCCGTCCTCGGCCCCCGCTCGGGGCGGCTGCGCAGCCTCGTGGCGACCACGGTCACGCTGCGGCCCGACGGCGCGGCGACCGTGCGCTACACCGCCGTCGTCGACTGGGCCGACGGGCGGGCCACCCGCGAGTCGCTGGCCGCCACGACCGGCGCTGCCGTCCCGCCGGGCGCCGCGGTGCTGGA
>NZ_JBFNXQ010000060.1:0-32958 GCF_041018925.1 Geodermatophilus maliterrae | reverse complement strand
CCGCAGGTCCGCCGGGAGCAGCCGGGCCCCCGCCGCCCCTGCCCCGTCCGCCACCCCGCCGTCCGCCACCCCGCCGTCGGGTGGCGGCTCGTCGACGTACCGCGACTGGACCCGCCCGTCCGGCCCGGGTGGCACCCCACCCGCGGCTCCGGCCACCGAGGCGATCCCCGACCGCGAGTCCGCGCGGGATCGCGCCGGGGCCCCGGCCCCCGCGCCGCTCACCGAGGCCATCCCCGACCGCGAGGTCGCGCGGGATCGCGCCGGGGCCCCGGCCCCCGCGCCGCTCACCGAGGCGATCCCCGACCGCGAGGTCGCCGACCGCCGCCGCGCGACGCGCGACCGCCGCGACGCGCCCGTCGCCGGGCCGCCGACCGGTCCCTCCACGGGCCCGTCCACCGGCGTGGTGGGCAGCCGGGCGGCGTCCCGGGCCGAGCGGCAGGCGATGGAGGTCGAGCGCCGCAAGGCCGCGCGCCGGGCCGGCGTCTCACCGTCGGCGCTGCGCGGGGACGACGAGGACGCCCGTCCGCGCCGGCGGCGCCCCGTCCTCGCCCTGCTCGCCGTCGTGGTGGTCGCGCTCGTGGTCCTCGGCGTCTACAGCTTCACCTCCCCGGCGGCCCAGGAGAGCGGGGCCACCGAGCCCGCGCCGACCACCGCGCCCGCGACCGTGGCGCCCCCCTCCGGCCCGCTGCCCCCGCTGTCGGTCGACCCGCTGCCGCCGGTCGAGCAGGCGCCCACGACGCCGGTGCGGGTGCCGGTGACCGTGCTCAACGCCACCGACGTCGGCGGGCTGGCCGGCGACGTCTCCGACGCCTTCGTCGCCCAGGGGTGGACCGCGGCCGGTGTCGGTGAGTACCAGGGCAGCGAGATCGCGACGACCACCGTCTTCTTCACCTCCGGGGACGAGACGCAGCGCCAGTCGGCCCTGCAGCTGATGGAGCTCTTCCCCGGCATCACCGTCGGGCCCACCGTGCGGTTCTTCGAGGTCCCCGGCGTGGCCGACCCGGGCCTGGTGGTCGTCGTCACGGGCGAGTGGCGGCCCTGACCCGAGCCCGCTCCGCACGTCCCGGCCTGCTGCGGAACACCCGTGCGACGCCGTCCGTTGGCCGCAGCGTGCGCCCCGTCCGCGGGCCCGTGCGTCCCCGCCCGCGCTCCGGCGCCCGCGCGGCCCTCGGCGTCCTCATCAGCCTGCTGCTCGCCGGCACGGTCCTCGTCTCGCTGCCCGCCACGGCCGCCGCGGCCGAGGACGTGTCCACGGAGGACGCGCGGGTGCCGTCGGGCTCCGGTGCCGACGCCGTCGAGCTCGACACCACCCTCCACCTGCCGGCGTCGGCCTCCGCGGACGCGCCCGCCCCGGCCGTCGTCCTGGCGCACGGCTTCGGCGGCAGCAAGCAGTCGGTGGCCGACGACGCCCGCGACCTGGCCGGCCGCGGCTACGTCGTCCTGACCTACTCCGCCCGCGGGTTCGGCGAGAGCACCGGGCAGATCGGCCTCGACGACCCCCGCTACGAGGTCGCCGACCTCTCCACGCTGATCGACCTGCTCGCCGACCGCGACGACGTCCTGCTCGACGGCGACGGCGACCCGCGGGTGGGCGTGGCCGGCGCCTCCTACGGCGGGGCGCTGTCCCTGCTCGGCGCCGCGTACGACGACCGGGTCGACGCCATCGCGCCGCAGATCACCTGGCACTCGCTGACCGCCGCGCTCTTCCCCTCGCAGACCGGCACGACCGACGCCGCCACGGTCGCGGCCACGCCGCAGGCCGCCGACGCCGGCGTCTACAAGCGGCTGTGGGCCGGGCTGTTCTTCGGCGTCGGCGCCGTCCCCACCGGCGGGCTGCTCGACGCGCTCGGCGGCGGGGGCGCCGCCGAGGCCGAGGACGGCGAGGACACCGGCGACGGCGCGAGCGCCTCCGGTGGGACCGGTCAGGGCGTCCCGTCCTTCGACCCCTCCTCCATCGACACGTCCGCCATCGACCCCGCCGCGGTCGAGCAGGCGCTCACCTGCGGCCGCTTCCGCGCCGACATCTGCGCCGCCTACCAGGACGCCGCGGCCACCGGCACCCTGACGCCGGAGGTCGCGGCCGTCCTCGAGCGCAGCAGCCCGGCCGCGGTGCTCGACCGGATCACCGCGCCGACCCTGCTCGTGCAGGGCACCGAGGACTCGTTGTTCGGCCTCGGCCAGGCCGACGCCAACGCCCGCGGGATCGCCGCCAACGGCACCCCGGTCAAGGTCGTCTGGTACGCCGGCGGCCACGACTCGCAGGCCTCGGAGCGCGAGACGGCCGACCTGCGCGAGCTGGTCGCCGGCTGGTTCGACTGGCACCTGCGCGACGAGGACGACCCCGCCCGCGGGGAGGACCCGGGCACCGGCTTCCAGTTCCCTGCGCCGACGGGCCTGGGCAGCGACCTGGGCTCGGTCCAGGGCGGCTCGCAGAGCGTCGTCGCCGGCGCCTACCCGGGCCTGGACGGCGGCGAGCCGGCCGAGCGGACGAGCCTGGCCCTCGACGGGTCGACGCAGCCGGTGGTCACCCCCGCCGGCGGCACCCCGGCCGCGATCACCACGGTCCCCGGGCTCGGGTCGCTGGCCTCGGCGCTCGGCGGCACCGCGGTGGAGATCCCCGGCCAGTTCGCCGCCTTCTCCAGCGAGCCGCTCACCGACGCCGTCGAGGTGGTCGGCGCGCCGACGGTCGACCTCGCGGTCGCCTCACCCAGTGGCAGCGCGACGCTGTTCGCCAAGCTCTACGACGTCGGCCCCGACGGCGCGCAGACGCTGCCCGGCGGCGTGGTCGCCCCCCTCGCGTTGAGCGGGCTGTCTGCCGACCCGACCGCGCCCACCGAGGTCACCGTGACGCTGCCGGGCATCGTGCACCGCTTCGAGGCCGGCCACACCATGCGCGTCGTCGTCTCCTCGACCGACCAGGCCTTCGCGCTGCCGGCCGAGGCGACCGTCTACTCCGTCGCCCTCGCCGGGGCGGGCAACGGCGGCAGCACGCTCGCCGTCCCCACCGTGCAGGGCCAGGCGCAGGCCGAGGGCGGCACCTCGCGCTGGTGGTGGCTGCTGGCCGCCGTCGTCGCGCTGGCGCTCCTCGGTGTGCTGGCCGGGTTCCTGTGGGGCCGCCGCCGCCGGCGGGTGACCAGCGCGGTCGAGCCCGACGGCGAGGACGTGCCGCTGCGCTTCGAGGGCGTGACCAAGGCCTACAAGGACGGCTTCGTCGCCGTCCGCGACCTCTCCTTCGAGGTCCGCCGCGGCCAGGTGCTCGGCCTGCTCGGTCCCAACGGCGCCGGCAAGACGACGTCGCTGCGCATGCTCATGGGCCTCATCCGCCCGAACGCGGGCCGGATCAGCGTCTTCGGCCACGCCGCCGGTCCGGGCGCCCCGGTGCTCTCGCGCCTGGGCTCCTTCGTCGAGGGCACCGGCCTGATGCCGCACATGTCCGGCCGCGACAACCTCACCCTCTACTGGGCCGCCACCGGCCGGCCGGCCGCGGACGCGCACATGGAGGAGGCGATCGAGGTCGCCGGCCTGGGTGCGGCCATCGACCGCCCGGTGCGCCGCTACAGCCAGGGCATGCGCCAGCGGGTGGCCATCGCGCAGGCGATGCTCGGCCTGCCCGACCTGCTGGTGCTCGACGAGCCGACCAACGGCCTGGACCCGCCGCAGATCCACGCCATGCGCGAGGTGCTGCGCTCCTACGCCGCGACCGGCCGCACGGTCATCGTCTCCAGCCACCTGCTCAGCGAGATCGAGCAGACCTGCACCCACGTGGTGGTCATGACCAAGGGGCAGAAGATCGCGCAGGGGACGGTCGAGGAGATCGTCGGCACCGGCGGTGCGGTGCTCGTGGGCCTGGCCACCGCCGGGGCATCCGCAGACGCCGAGGCCGACCGCGCGGCCGCCGTCCTCTCCGGGCTGCCCGGCGTCACCGTCGAGCACACCGACGAGGGCCTGGTCGCCGACCTCGGCCCGCAGACCTCGCGCGCGGCCGCGCTGCAGGCCCTCGTGGCCGCCGACGTCGCCGTCGACCAGTTCACGCCGCGGCGCCGGCTGGAGGACGCGTTCCTGGCCCTGGTGGGGGAGAACTGATGGCGAGCACCACCGAGCACGTCCAGCCCACCGGTGCGGTGGCCGGCTACCGGCCCGAGCGGACGCTGCGGCTGTCCGTCGAGCTGCGCCGGCAGTTCAAGCGGCGGCGCACCATCGGCGTCTTCGCGCTCATGGTCGCCCTCCCGCTGGTGCTCATCGCCGCCCTGCAGCTGGGTGCCAGCGAGGAGGCGCAGACCAACAGCCGGATCAACCTCGTCGACGTCGCCACGTCCAGCGGCCTGAACTTCACGCTGTTCGTGCTGTTCGCGACGACGGGCTTCTTCCTGGTCGTCGTCTACGCGCTGTTCTTCGGCGACACCGTGGCCAGCGAGGCGCAGTGGGGCTCGCTGCGCTACACGCTGGCCACCCCGGTCCCGCGGTCGCGGCTGCTGCGGCAGAAGTTCGCCGCCGCGCTGGTGATGTCGGTGGCCGCGCTGCTGACCCTCGCCCTGGTCGCGGTGGTGGCCGGGGGGATCGCGTTCGGCTTCGAGGAGATCCAGACGCCGATCGGGGTGACGCTGTCGCAGGGGGAGGGGATGCTGCGGCTGGCCGGGATGCTCGGCTACCTCGCCGTCCACCTGCTCGTCGTCGGCACGCTGGCGTTCTGGCTGTCCACGGTCACCGACGCGCCGCTGGCCGCCGTCGGCGGGGCGGTGTTCACCATGTTCGTGTTCGCGATCCTCGACCAGGTCGAGCAGCTCGGTGACATCCGCGACTGGTTCCCGACCGCGGAGGAGTTCGCCTGGACCGACCTGCTGCAGACGCCGGTCGACTCCTCGGACCTCTTCCGCGGGGTGGTGCAGGCGCTGGTCTACGCCGCCGTCTTCACCGCGCTGGCCTTCCGCCACTTCTCGAGGCGCGACGTCACGTCCTAGAGGGACGCGCGGATCGCCTGGGCCCAGCCCTCGCCCATCGCGGCCCCGGTGACCGTGACGTTGGGGACGGCGGCCAGCAGCGGCGCCATGCCGTCGACCTCGGCACCGTTGGCGGTGATGAACAAGCGCGCGACGGCGGGCGCCATCTCCAGGTCGCTGACGCTGTCGCCGACCGCGACGGCGTCGGCGGGGTCGAGTCCGCGGCGCTCGAGGTCCCAGGCGATCGCCGCACCCTTGGAGATGCCGCGCGGCATGAGGTGGTAGACCCGCGCCAGCTGGCCCTCCGGCGCCAGCTCCAGCCGGGCGGAGGCGGGGATGGCGCCGTTGTCCTTGAGCGTCAGCCACCCCACACCCCGCTCGGCCAGCCACGCGTCGACGGCGAGCGGGTCGACGTAGCCGCGCAGCAGCGCGTCGCCCTCGTGGGTGGTGTGCCAGGGCGCGTGCCACTCCAGCCGGCCGGGGTGCGCGGCGCAGAGGGCCTCGACGACGCCCAGCTCGGCCATGACGTCCATCGGCGTCCGACCGGCGTACCCGGCGGGCAGCTCGCCGGTGAGGTGGTGGCGCGCCCGGCCGCCCTTCCACGTGACCAGCGACCCCAGCTCGGCGATCGCGCCGTCGGCGGCGAAGATCCGCCCGGCCTCGGTCACCTGGTCGGCGGTGCGGCCGCTGACGATGACCAGCGGGACGCCGGCGTGGTGCAGCTCCAGCAGCGCGGTGGCCGGCTCGGCGGTGGGCTCGCCGCCGACGGTGTGCCAGAAGGACCCCCGCGGGCCGACCATCGTGCCGTCGAGGTCGGTGTAGACGATGCGCGCTGCCACGTCCTCAGCATGGCCGGGCCCGGGCGGGCCGCCGGGACCCGGGTAGAGTCGGCGGCGTTCCACTCATCCAGAGGGGCAGAGGGACACGGCCCGGTGAAGCCCCGGCAACCGCGCTGCGCGAGCGGCGAGAGGTGCCAATTCCGTCCCGCGCGGCTCGACGGCCCGCCGCGGGGAAGATGAGGAGGTAGTCGTCGCATGACCCTGACCGCTCCCGGTTCTCTGCAGGCCGACTCCAGCGCCGGCGGCCCGGTGCCCCCGAGCCCCGCCCGAGGCCTGGTCTGTCGCAACTGCGGCGCCACCTTCGGCCTCATCGCCGAGCACGCCTGCGCGCAGTGCTTCGGCCCGCTGGAGGTCGACTACGACCCCGAGCGCATGCGCGCGGTGACGCGGGAGCAGATCGAGGCCGGCCCGCAGAACATCTGGCGCTACGCCGCCCTGCTGCCGGTGGGCCAGGACCCGGCCGACCGTGTCTCGCTCGACCCGGGCATGACGCCGCTGGTGCGCGCCGACCGGCTGGCCGCCGAGCTCGGCGTCACCGGCGGGCTGTGGGTCAAGGACGACTCGGCCAACCCCACGCACTCCTTCAAGGACCGCGTGGTCAGCCTCGCGGCCACCGCTGCCAAGCGGCTGGGCTACGCCAAGATCGCCGCTGCCTCCACCGGCAACCTGGCCAACTCGGTGGCCGCGCACGCCGCCCGCGTCGGGCTGCCCTCCTACGTCTTCATCCCGGCCGACCTCGAGCCGGGCAAGGTCGTGCAGTCGGCGGTCTACGGCCAGACGCTGGTCGCCGTCGACGGCTCCTACGACGACGTCAACCGGCTGACCAGCGAGCTCGCCGAGACCGACGAGTTCGAGGACACCGCCTTCGTCAACCAGAACGTGCGGCCCTACTACGCCGAGGGCTCCAAGACGATGGGCTACGAGATCGCCGAGCAGCTGGGCTGGCGGATCCCGGCCCAGGTCGTCATCCCCATGGCGTCGGGCTCGCTGCTGACCAAGGTGGACAAGGCCTTCCGCGAGCTGGTCGCCGCCGGCATCGTCGAGGCCACCGAGTGGCGCGTGTTCGGCGCCCAGTCGGCCGGCTGCGACCCGATCGCCACCGCGTTCGACAACGGCTGGGACGTCGTCAAGCCGGTCAAGCCCACCGGCATCGCGAAGTCGCTGAACATCGGCAACCCCGCCGACGGCCCCTACGCCCTCGACGCCATCCGGCGCTCCGGCGGCGCGGTCGGCCGGGTGGGCGACGCCGAGATCGTGCAGGGCATCCGCGACCTCGCCCGCACCACCGGTGTCTTCGCCGAGACCGCGGGCGGGGTGACCGTCGCCGTCCTGCGTCAGCTGGTCGAGAGGGGCCTGCTCGACCCGGCGCAGGAGACCGTCGTCCTCAACACCGGTGAGGGCCTCAAGACCCTCGACCCCCTAGAGCCGGTCGTCGGCCCCACGCACCGGGTCGAGCCGTCGCTGCGGTCGGTGCGGGCGGCCGGGCTCATCCGGTAGGGGCGTAGGCTCCGCGTCGGCGCCGGTCCGGGCGGGTGACCACACCCCCCGATCGGGCCATGTCCGCTGCACCGGGTGACTCCCCAGGCGGCTCCCGCTGTTGTACGTTCTCGCGCGGTTGTCAGTTCCACGTTCGTGTCCGACGGGCGGAAGAGCTGTACCCGGCCCCCGGAACCCGGGGTCCGTCCGCACGCACGATCGTGGGAGCACACGTGGCACAGGGCACCGTGAAGTGGTTCAACGCCGAGAAGGGCTTCGGCTTCATCGCCGTCGACGGCGGCCAGGACGTCTTCGTCCACTACTCGGCCATCCAGATGGACGGGTACAAGAGCCTCGACGAGGGTCAGCGGGTCACCTTCGAGGTCGTGCAGGGCGAGAAGGGTCCCCAGGCCGACGCGGTGCGCACCGCCTGAGGCCGTCCGCTCGCAGCCGAGGCCCGGTCCCCAGCAGGGGACCGGGCCTCGGTCGTCCCGGGGCGGGAACGGTCCGCCGCCACCCCCCGTTCTTGCACTCGGCAGGGGCGAGTGCCAGACTCTCGATTGGCACTCGACAGTGCCGAGTGCCAATCAGGTCGGAACGGTGAGGCACTGGAGCGCGGGCCACGTGAGCGTCCGCGGCGCCGGTGTCGTCCGTCGCGGGCGCCGGTCCCGGCCGTGCAGCGATCCATGCATGGAGGACATCACCACATGGCCAAGATGATCGCCTTCGAGGAAGAGGCGCGCCGCGGCCTCGAGCGGGGCATGAACACCCTCGCCGACGCCGTCAAGGTGACGCTCGGCCCCAAGGGCCGCAACGTCGTCCTCGAGAAGAAGTGGGGCGCTCCCACCATCACCAACGACGGTGTGAGCATCGCCAAGGAGATCGAGCTCGAGGACCCCTGGGAGAAGATCGGCGCCGAGCTGGTCAAGGAGGTCGCGAAGAAGACCGACGACGTCGCGGGTGACGGCACCACCACCGCCACCGTGCTCGCCCAGGCGCTCGTCCGCGAGGGTCTGCGCAACGTCGCCGCCGGCGCCAACCCGATGGCCCTGAAGAAGGGCATCGAGAAGGCCGTCGCCTCGGTCACCGAGTACCTGCTCGCAACGGCCAAGGACGTCGAGACCAAGGAGCAGATCGCCGCCACCGCGTCGATCTCCGCCGCCGACACCGCCATCGGTGAGCTCATCGCCGAGGCGATGGACAAGGTCGGCAAGGAAGGCGTCATCACCGTCGAGGAGAGCAACACCTTCGGCCTCGAGCTCGAGCTCACCGAGGGCATGCGCTTCGACAAGGGCTACATCTCGCCCTACTTCGTCACCGACGCCGAGCGCATGGAGGCCGTCCTCGACGACCCGTACGTGCTCGTCGTCAACTCGAAGATCAGCTCGGTGAAGGACCTGCTCCCGCTGCTGGAGAAGGTCATGCAGTCGGGCAAGCCGCTGGCCATCATCGCCGAGGACGTCGAGGGCGAGGCCCTCGCGACCCTGGTCGTGAACAAGATCCGCGGCACCTTCAAGTCGGTCGCCGTCAAGGCCCCCGGCTTCGGTGACCGCCGCAAGGCCATGCTCGCCGACATCTCCATCCTCACCGGTGGTCAGGTCATCAGCGAGGAGGTCGGCCTCAAGCTGGACAACGCCGGCGTCGAGCTGCTGGGCCGCGCCCGCAAGGTCGTCGTCACCAAGGACGAGACGACGATCGTCGAGGGCGCCGGCGACAGCGACCAGATCGCCGGCCGGGTCAACCAGATCCGCGCCGAGATCGAGAAGTCGGACTCCGACTACGACCGCGAGAAGCTGCAGGAGCGCCTGGCCAAGCTGGCCGGTGGCGTCGCCGTCATCAAGGCCGGCGCCGCGACCGAGGTCGAGCTCAAGGAGCGCAAGCACCGCATCGAGGACGCGGTGCGCAACGCCAAGGCCGCCGTCGAGGAGGGCATCGTCGCCGGTGGTGGCGTCGCCCTGGCGCAGGCCACCGCCGTCGCGTTCGACAAGCTCGAGCTCGAGGGTGACGAGGCGACCGGTGCCAACATCGTGCGCGTCGCGCTCGAGGCGCCGCTGAAGCAGATCGCCATCAACGCCGGCCTCGAGGGCGGCGTCGTGGCGGAGAAGGTCCGCAACTCCGAGACCGGCTGGGGCCTCAACGCCGCCTCCGGCGAGTACGTGGACCTGGTCGCGGCCGGCATCATCGACCCGGCCAAGGTCACCCGCTCGGCGCTGCAGAACGCCGCCTCCATCGCGGCGCTCTTCCTCACCACCGAGGCCGTCATCGCCGACAAGCCGGAGAAGTCCGCCCCGGCCATGCCGGGCGGCGACGGCGGCATGGGCGGCATGGACTTCTGAGTCCCGCCCGCTCGTAGCACCACGCACTGCCCGGCAGGGGCGGTCCCGCACCGCGGGGCCGCCCCTGTCGGCGTCCTCGGGGCCCGCTCGCGGGACGAACACGCCCTGGTGTCCCGCTGGGTCGGCGCGAGAGGGCGCTGCGCGTGTGCTCGTCCGCGTGCTCGCTCGGGGACGTCCGCCCTCCGTCGCCGTCCCACCGCTGAGGGACCGGACGTGCACGCCGGGGGCGGGCCGGGTAGGCGGTGGGCGTGGCCGTGGTGATCGGGACGTCGGGGTGGCAGTACCGCGACTGGCGCGGCCGCTTCTACCCCCAGCGCCTGCCGCAGCGTCTGTGGCTCGAGCACCACGCGCAGCACTTCGCCACGGTGGAGAGCAACGCCGCGTTCTACCGGCTGCCCGAGCGCGACACCTTCGCCGCCTGGCGCGAGCGGACGCCGGCCGACTACCGCTGGGCGGTCAAGGCCAGCCGCTTCCTCACCCACGTCAAGCGGCTGCGCGAGCCGGAGGAGCCCGTGGCCCGGCTGGTGCAGCACGCCGAGGGCCTGGGCGAGCGCCTCGACGTCGTCCTGCTGCAGCTGCCGCCCACGCTCAAGGCCGACGCCGGTCTGCTCCGTGACTGCCTGGCCTGCTTCCCGCCCGGCGTCCGGGTGGCCGTGGAGCCGCGACACGCGACGTGGGAGACCGACGAGGTCCGGGACCTGCTGGAGCGCTACGGCGCGGCGCTGTGCTGGGCCGACCGCGCCGAGCGGCCGGTGACCCCGCTGTGGCGCACCACAGGCTGGGGGTACCTGCGGCTGCACACCGGCACCGAGGGCTGGGCGTACCGACCCGAGACCCTGGGGCTGTGGGCCGAGCGGCTGGCGGACACCTACGGGGACGGCGACGTCCGCGTGTACTTCAACAACGACCCCGGTGGCGCGGCCGTGACCGACTCGGTCGTCTTCGCCGACGCGGTCCGCCGTACCGGCCGGACGCCGACCCGCGTGCCGACTCCCGACCAGGCATCCGGCCGGGCCTGGGCGTCCCCGGAGACGCCGCAGGCCGGGACGCCGCTCGCCGGAGCGGGCCCCGGCCTGCCGGGATAGGGCGGGCTCAGTCGTCGTCGGAGTCGTCGTCGCCGGAGTGGCTGCGCTCGGCTGCCTCGCGGGCCTCCTCCTCGGCCTCGCGCTGCGCCTCGGCGGCCTCCTCGGCCGCCCGCTGTGCCTGCTCGCGGGCCTCCTCCTCGGCCTCGCGCTGCGCCTCGGCGGCCTCCTCGGCCGCCCGCTGTGCCTGCTCGCGGGCCTCCTCCTCGGCCTCGCGCTGCGCCTCGGCCGCTTCCGCGGCGGCCTCGGCGGCCTCCTCGGCGGCCTCGCGCCGGGCTTCGGCGGCCTCCTCGGCCGCGCGCGTGGCCGCGTCCTCGCGCCCGTGCTGGTGCTGGCCCCGGTCGGGGCCGTCCTCGGGGGAGTCGTCGGTGCCGGGGGCGTCGCCGGAGCCTTGGTCGGGGGTGCCGTCGTCGTCGGTGCTGCCGCCGGCGTCGGGGGAGTCCTCGGTGCCGGGGGCGTCGCCGGAGCCCTGGTCGGGGGTGCCGTCGTCGTCGGTGCTGCCGCCGGCGTCGGGGGAGTCGTCGGTGCCGGGGGCGTCGCCGGAGCCCTGGTCGGGGGTGCCGTCGTCGTCGGTCTCGGCGGCAGCGGCGTCGGCCGAGTCGGGCAGGTCGAACGGGGACACCACCTCGACCGCACCGGCGACGAGGTCCTGCACCGGCGTCGGGAGTGCACCCGCGGCGCCCGCGCCGGTCACGCCGGCCGCGGCGATGCCGAGCCCGGCCGCGGCCTGCGCGACGGTGGAGGCGGACGTGATCTTGGCGAGGGCGGCGGTGAGCCCCGTCAGCAGTGGCATGCCGGTGTCATCGACATCACACTGCTGAACTTGAAGCGTCACACAGCGAGCGCGTCAGGATCCTCCCGATGGGCGACGCCGAGCTGCTCGGCGGCCCGTCCCAGCACGTCCTGGACGGCGAGGGTGTCGGCCAGCGGCATGACGGCGCTCTCGGTGCGCCCGGCCTGCAGGCAGGCGGTGACCTCGGCCAGCTCGTGGGAGTAGCCGACGCCGTCGGGACGGCGGGTGATCGTCTCCGGCTCCGCGCCGGTGCGGTGCAGGACGATCGTCTCGGGGTGGTGGAAGCGGGGGAGGACGTCGATCCAGCCGCCGGTGCCGAAGACCCGCGCCTGCCCGGGCGTCGGGTAGCGCAGCGAGGTGGTCAGCGTGGCGGTGCGGCCGTCGTCCCACCCGAGCAGCAGCGCGGCCTCGGCGTCGACCCCGGTCGGGTAGGCCGAGCCGGCAGTGGTGACGGTGTCGGGCGCGCCGAGCAGCATCTGCGCGAACGAGACGACGTAGACGCCGAGGTCGAGCAGCGCCCCGCCGCCGAGCTCGAGGGCGAAGAGCCGGTCGGCGGGGTCGTAGGCGCGGTCGACGCCGAGGTCGGCCTGCACCGAGCGGACCTCGCCGATCGCGCCGTCGGCCACCATCTCGCGCAGCGCGACGACCGCGGGCTGGAAGCGCGTCCACATCGCCTCCATGACGAAGACGCCGCGCTCACGGGCCCGGTCGACCACCTCGGCGGCTCCCGCGGTGGTCGCGGTGAACGCCTTCTCCACCAGCAGCGCCTTGCCGGCGTCGATCGCGGCCAGCGCGACCGCGTGGTGCTGCGGGTGCGGGGTCGCGACGTAGAGGACGTCGACGTCGGGGTCGGCCAGGATCTCGGCGTAGGAGCCGTACGCGCGCTCCAGCCCGTGCCGCTCCGCGAAGGCCTCCGCACGGTCGGCCGAGCGCGAGGCCACGGCCACCGGCTTGGCACCCTCCACGTGCGCGAAGTCGCCCATCACGTTCTGCGCGATGCGCCCCGGCCCGACGACGCCCCAGCGGATCTCCCTGCTCACCCCGACGACGCTAGTCGGCGCCCGGCACACTGACCTCGTGGCGGTGCTCATCGACCCCCCGGTCTGGCCCTGGCGCGGCCGCCGGTGGTCGCACCTGGTCAGCGACGTCTCGCACGACGAGCTGCACGCCTTCGCCGCCGCCGAGCTCGGCATCCCGCGGCGGGTCTTCCAGGGCGACCACTACGACGTCCCCGAGGACCTCTACGACGTCGCCGTGGCCGCGGGCGCGCAGCCGGTGGGGGCCCGCGAGCTGCTCGCCCGGCTGGTGGGCGCGGGGCTGCGCGTCAAGAAGCGCGGGACCGCAGCAGGCCGAGCTCCGCGGTGAGGTTGGCCCGCGCCCGCGGCTCCCAGTCGGCGGCCACGGCCGGCAGCCGGTAGAGCGCAGGCAGCGCCAGGAGGTGCTCCAGGACGGCGATGCGCCCGGCGGTGAAGACCTCGTCGGACAGGTGCCCGAACTCCGCGCGCACCGCCGAGGCGTAGGCGGCGTAGGACTCCGGCGGCCCGGCCAGGACGGCGAGGTCGGCGTCGCACAGCACCGCGCCGTTCGCGTCGCCCGGCGCGGGGTCGTGCCCGGCGGTGAGCAGCACCAGCCGGACCACCTCGTCGAGGCGCGCGTCCGGCAGCAGGCCGCGCAGCCCGGCACGCGCCCGCTCGGCGCTGACCTGCTCGTTGTCGTCGCGGCGCGGGTCGTAGACCACGTCGTGGTACCAGGCGGCCAGCGCGACGGCGGCCGGGTCGTCGGCCGCGGCGGACAGCTGCCCGACCAGGCCCAGGACGGCGGCCAGGTGGTGCAGGTCGTGGTAGCGGCGGTGCGGTTCGCCCCACGCGGCGACGACGGCGGCCCACTCGGTGCGCGCGGTGGGGGAGTTGCCGGTCAGTGCAGCGAACCCGGCGTACCCGAGCAGCTCGCTCATGCCACGCCGCAACGGCGGAGGGCGAGCAGCGCCAGCGCCCGGGCGACGGCGGTCACCTCGGCCACCGGCACCCGCTCGGCCGGGCCGTGCGCCAGGTGGAGGTCGCCGGGCCCCAGGTGCAGCGTCGGGACGCCCGCGGCGGCGTAGAGGCGCAGGTCGGTGCCGGCGGCCACGGCCCGCTCGGGCGGCGGCGGACCGCCGGCGTCGACGACGGCGTCGCACACCTCGCCGAGCAGCGCCGAGCCCGGCGGGAGCTCACCGCTGGCGAAGGCACCGCCCGTCCAGGACACCTGCACCGGGTGCCCGGCCAGCCACGGGTGCCCGGCGCAGAAGGCCGCGACCCGCGCCTCGAACGCGGCGCGGGCCGCATCGACCGGCTCGCCGAGCCGCACACCGTAGCGGCCCTCGGCGACGAGCCGGTCGGGCACCGTCGACGCCCAGTCGCCCGCACGGACCGTGCCGATCGACAGCCCGAACGGGTGGCGCTCGCCGGCGAAGCGCGGGTCGGCGCTCCGCTGCCGCTCGGCCTCGAACGCGCGCAGGTCGGCGTGCACGTCGGCGAACAGCTCGACGGCGCTCACCCCGCGGTCGCGCATCGCGGCGTGCGCGGCGGCGCCGGTCACCTCCAGCCGGAAGGTCAGCGCCCCGGCCGCGGCGGTGACGACGGCGCCGTCGGTGGGCTCGGGGATGACGCAGGCGTCGCCGCGGTGGCCGCGGGCCAGCGCCGCCCACGCGCCGAGGCCGCCGTCCTCCTCGCCGACGACGCTGTGCACCGCCACCGGCCGGCGCAGCCGCACCCCTGCCGCCCGCACCGCGGCGAGCGCGGCCAGTGCGGAGACGAGGCCCCCCTTCATGTCGCAGGCGCCGCGGCCGTGCACGGCGCCGTCGGCCAGGCGCGGGGTGAACGGGTCGCCGGCCCACAGCGCCCGGTCGCCGGTCGGGACGACGTCGGAGTGCCCGCACAGCACCAGCGCCGGGTCGCCGTCCTCCCGGCCGGGCAGCGTGCCGACGACGCCCCACGCCTCCTCCCGCTCCACCTCCTGGCCGGGGGCGTCCGGGGCGGTGGCGGCCGCGGCCAGGTCGATCGCCCAGCGGTCGACGTCGCAGCCCAGCGCGTCGAGCTCACCGGCGACCAGGGACTGCACCTCGCTCTCCGCCGCCGTCCCGCCGATGGAGGGGACGGCCACCAGGCGGCACAGCAGGTCGACCGCGGCCGCCTCGTCGACGGCGTCCAGGACGGCGGCCTCGGTGCGGGTCAGGTCGGCCACGGCCGGAGTCTGGCACTCCCCGATCGGCGTGTGGGACGGCGGCGGGAGGGGTAGGTTCGGAACCGTCCGGGCCGGGCGACTTCTGTGTCCCCGGGTGCCAATTGGATACCGCCGTTGTGGACCACCGCCCCGACTCCGGTCGGGGGTCCGGAGCCGCATCGTGCTTCTCGCCGCGAGGCGACCAGAGCCCGGCCCGGACCCCATCCCCCCGTCAGCCGTCGGCCTGTCCCAGCGCCCAGCCGCACGGGTCGGCCAGCGCGCTCGCGGCTCCCGGCCCCCACGAGCCGGGGGCGTAGGGCTGCAGCTCCGGCGGGTCGTCGAGCACCGGCTGCACCGCCCGCCAGGCCTGTGCCAGCCCCGCGCTGGTGGTGAACAGCGACCGGTCGCCCACCAGCACGTCGTGGATGAGCGAGGCGTAGGCCGGCAGCGGCTCGCCGCCGGGGACGGACGCCAGGTCCAGCGAGGTGCCGGCGACCGCCAGCTCCAGGTCCGGACCGGGGCGCTTGGCCACCAGCCCGAGGTCGAGCGCGCCGGCGCCCGACAGTGACAGCGACACGGTGTTCCCGCCGCCGGGCAGGACGCCCACCGGCCCGTCGGGCCGCCGCATCACCAGGGTCACCTTCTGGTGCCCCTCGGCCATGCGCTTGCCGGTGCGCAGCAGGAACGGGACGCCGTGCCAGCGGTCGGTGTCGACCCACAGCCGCGCCGCGACGAAGGTGTCGGTGGTGCTGTCGTCGGCGACGTCGTCGAGGTCGCGGTAGCCCTCGAACTGGCCGAGGACGACGTCCTCGGGCGCGAGCGGCCGGAACGCGGCCAGCACCGCCTCGCGGGCCTCCTGGAGATCGGTCGGCGTCAGCGACGCCGGCGGCTCCATGGCCACCTCCGCGGCCACCTGGAACAGGTGGGTGACCAGCATGTCGAGCACGGCGCCGGTGGCGTCGTAGAACTCCGCGCGGTCGGCGACGTCGAGGGTCTCGGGGACGTCGACCTGCACCTGCGCCACGTGCTCGCGGCTCCACACCGAGGAGAACAGGCCGTTGGCGAACCGCAGGACGTGCAGGTCCTGGGTGCCCTCCTTGCCGAGGAAGTGGTCGATGCGGAAGACCTGCTCCTCGTCGAACACCGAGTGCACGAGCTCGTCGAGCTCGCGGAACCCGTCGGGGGAGGTGCCGTAGGGCTTCTCGTAGACGACGCGGGCGCCCGTCGCCAGTCCGTGCCGGTCCAGTGCCCGGGTGATGTCCCCGAACGCCTCGGGCGGGACGGCGAGGTAGAGCACGAGCTGGGCGTCGTCCCCGAGCTCCTCCCGGGCCCGGGCGACGACGTCGAGCAGCTGCCCCGGGTCCGCGGGCGTGTGGCCGCCGCCGGCGAAGCGCAGCCGGTCGGGCAGGCCGGCCGACGGCTCGCCGTCGCCGTGCTCGGCCAGCGCGTCGCGGACCAGCTGCCGGAAGTCGTCGTCGGACCGCTCGCCGCGACCGCTGCCGATCAGCCGCCAGTCCCGGGGCAGCAGCCCTCGGCGGTCGAGCCGGTCGAAGGCCGGCAGCACCATGCGCGCGGCCAGGTCACCGGTGGCGCCGAACAGGACGAAGACCGTCGGGGGCAGCTCGGGCACGGGAACTCCTCTCGTCGTCCCCCAGCCTTCTCGCCTCCCGGTGCCCTCGCGCGCCCATCTCGCCGTGCCGGACGTGTCCCTCGTCACTAGCGTGGCTCCACATGGCGCAGAGCGTTCGGCAGCAGGGGGCCGGGGAGCAGCACAAGCTGCCGGTCCGGACGCTGGTCTCGGCCAGCATCGGCAACGCCGTCGAGTGGTTCGACTGGACGGTCTACGCGACCTTCCTCGTCTACTTCTCCGGGCAGTTCTTCCCGTCGGAGAACGAGGCGCTGTCGCTGATCGGGACGACGTCGACCTACGCGCTGGCGTTCTTCTTCCGGCCCCTGGGCGGGGTGATCATCGGCCGCTTCGCCGACCTGCGCGGGCGCAAGGCCGGCATGCTGCTGACCATCCTGCTCATGGCCGGCGGGTCGCTGATGATCGCGCTCCTGCCCACCTACGCCGCCGTCGGCTGGCTGGCGCCGGCCCTGCTGCTGGTCGCCCGCATCGCCCAGGGGCTCAGCCTGGGCGGTGAGGTGTCGGGCGCCTCGGCGTACCTCGCCGAGATCGCCCCGCCGGAGCGCCGCGGCCGCTACTCGGCGTTCTTCTACATCTCCACCGGGTCGGCGCTGCTGCTGGCCTCGCTGCTCGGCGTGCTGCTCACCGCGGTGCTCGACCAGGCGCAGCTGGAGTCCTACGGCTGGCGCATCGCCTTCGCCGTCGGCGGCCTGCTGGGCTTCGTCGGCCTCTGGCTGCGGCGGTCGCTGGTCGAGAGCGAGAGCTTCGAGGAGAACGCCGAGAAGGCGCGGGCGACCACCAACCCGCTGCTGCGCACGATCCGCGAGTACCCGCGGTCGGTCCTGCAGCTGTGCGCCTTCACGCTGCTGTCGACGCTGAGCTACTACACCTTCTTCAGCGCCCTCACGCCGTTCGCCGTCAACTTCCGCGACGCCGACGGCAACGACGTCTTCATCGCGCTGTCGATCGGCACGGCCCTGTTCATCGCGCTCTGCTACCCCTACGGCGCGCTGTCGGACCGGATCGGCCGCAAGCCCGTGCTCCTGGCCTGGTCGGCGGCGACGGCGGTGCTCGTCGTCCCGCTGTCCTTCCTGGTCCGCGACAGCCTGCCGTCGCTGATCGTGGTCTTCTGCGTCGGGCTGGGTCTCTACGCGGCGATGGCCTCGCTCGCGCCGGCGATCATGAGCGAGCTGTTCCCGACCGAGCTGCGGGCCACCGGCATCGGTGCCTGGTACAACACGACGGTCGCGGTCTTCGGCGGCACGGCGCCGCTGGTGATCACCGCGCTGTCCAGCCGGGGCATGCCGACGGTCTTCTTCTGGTACGTCGCCGGTGCCGCGGTGGTCGCCTTCCTCGGCATCCTCACGCTGCCCGAGACGAAGGGCACCGACCTGCGCTGAGCGCCTCCTGAGGTCGTCTGAGGGGCCTCAGACGACGGCGGTGCGGGAGGAGTGCGCGGTCGCCCGATGCCCGGGCACCCGCCTCAGGCCGACCGTGGTCGTCGTCCACACGGGGACGACGACGCGAGGAGACGGTCGTGTACACCACCTACCCCAACCCCGGAGTCGAGGCGGAGCTGGCCTACCGGCGCGAGGTGCTGCAGGCCCTCGGGCGCGGCACCCGCACGCACCGCGGCCCGTGGCGGCTGCGGCGGTCCCGCTGAGGAAGGACCCCGTCCTCCCCACCCCTCGCAGGCTCGGGGCGGTGCCCCGGACGGGGCCGGGCGGGACCCTGCACGGGGGCCGTCCCAGCACGTCACCGGTCCCCGCGTCCGCGGGGGCCGCCCCGTCGGTGTCGCATGCCACGATCGGCGCCGTGCCGCGGTGGGACGAGCGACCCCTGGTGGGCCGGGCCGACGAGCTGGCCACCCTCCTCGCCGCCGTCGACCGTGCGCGGGCCGGCCGCGGGTCCGCCGTGCTCGTGGCGGGGGACGCCGGCGTCGGCAAGTCCCGGCTGCTCGACGAGCTGGCCGTCCGCGCCGCCGGCCGCGGACTGCGGGTGCTCACCGGCCACTGCGTCGACCTCGGCGAGGTCGGCCTGCCCTACCTGCCCTTCGTCGACCTGCTGCGTCCCGTCGCGGCCGATCTCGGCGACGGGGCGGCCGGGCTGTTCGCCGCCCGGGCTACGGCGGCACGCGAGCCCGACACCCCCGACCTCGGCAGCCCGATCCCGGCGCTGCGCCCCCCGGTCGACGACGGCCGGCTGCACCTGTTCGAGGCGGTCGCCGCCGCGCTGGCGGGGCTCGCGGCCCACGGGCCGCTGCTCGTGCTGCTCGAGGACCTGCACTGGGCCGACCGCTCCAGCCGCGACCTGCTGCGCTACCTGCTCGCCCGGCTGGCCGACGAGCCGGTCGCCGTCGTCGCCTCCTACCGTTCCGACGACCTGCACCGCCGCCACCCGCTGCGGCCGCTGCTGGCCGAGCTGGTGCGGCTGCCCGGGGTCGAGCGGCTCGACCTCGGCCCGCTGCCCGACACGGCGGTCGAGGAGCTCGTGCGCGGCCTGGCCGCCGGGGTGCCCGACCGCACGGTCGACGACGTGGTGGCGCGCGCCGAGGGCAACGCCTTCTACGCCGAGGAGCTGCTGGCCGCGGGCCTCGCCGGCGAGACGCTGCCGCTGGGCCTCACCGACGTGCTGCTCGCCCGGGTCGAGCAGCTGGGCCCGGCCGCGCAGCAGGTGCTGCGGGTGGCGGCGGTGGCCGGACGGCGGGTGCGGCACGAGCTGGTCGCCGCGGTCGGGGGTCTCGACGCCGCCGAGCTGGAGCGGGCGCTGGCCGAGGCGGTGCACTCCCACCTGCTGGTGGTCTCGCCCGACGGCGCCTACCGGTTCCGCCACGCACTCCTGCGCGAGGCGGTGCTGGCCGACCTGCTGCCCGGCGAGCGGGTGCGGCTGCACGCCGCCGTCGCCGCGCACCTGGCCGCCGTCCCGTCTGCCGGCACCGCCGCCGAGCGCGCCCACCACCTGCGGGAGAGCAACGACCTGGCCGGCGCGCTCGTCGCGTCGCTGGAGGCCGCCGACGAGGCCCGGCGGGTGGGCGCCCCGGCCGAGCAGCTGCAGCACCTGGAGACGGCGCTCGCGCTGTGGCCGGCGGTACCCGACGCCGCCGAGCGGGCCGGCCGCGGCCAGCCCGAGCTGCTGCTGGACACCGCGGCCGCAGCCCGCCGCGGCGGGGAGCTGCACCGGGCGGTGGCGCTGCTGCGCGCGGCGCAGGAGGTGCTGGGCCCCGACGGTGACCGCGAGCTGCGGGCGCGGGTGCACTACACGCTGGCCCAGGCGCTGGCCCGCATCGAGGACCAGGCCTCCGCGTTGCGCGAGACCACCGCGGCCATGGCGCTGGTGCCGGCGTCGCCGCCGTCGCCGGTGCGCACCTGGGCGGCGGCCACGCACGCCCGCGCCTGCTACGAGATGGGCCGCCGCGCGGAGGCCGAGGCGGCCGCCGAGGAGGCGCTGGCCGCCGCCGACGCGCTCGGACTGGACAGCGCGTGGGCCGACGTCGCCGTCTCGCTGGCCCGCTCGCGCGGTGGGGTGGAGCTGCGGACCCGGCTGGAGGAGGCGCTGACCCGCGCCCGGAGGTCCGGGGACCCCGACGTGGAGATGCGGGTGCTGTTCAACCTGGCGATCGTCGCCTACGAGGACGGCGCGTCGGAGGAGACGCTGCGCTGGAGCGACGCGGGGCTGGCGCGGGCGGGGGAGCTCGGCGTCGAGTGGTCGTTCTACGCCGCGGAGCTGCGGCACCTCGGCGTCCTGTCCCGGTACGTCCTCGGCGACTGGGACGGCAGCCTGGCGCTGGCCGACCGGCTGGCGCGGGTGCCGGAGATGGCCGCGCACGTGCGCGCCGCGGGGCTGCTGGTCCAGGTCGGCCGGGGGGACCCGGCGGCCGCGGCGCGGATCGCCTGGGCCCGCGGGCTGGTGGGCCGGCTGGGCGCGCACGCGCTGCTGCTGGTGTCCACGGCCGGCGCCGGGCTGGAGCTGGCCGCCTGGGCGCAGGAGCCGGCGGCCGCGCTGGCCGCCGCCCGCGCCGCGGACGCGCGGCTCGAGGAGCTGTGGGGCGGCGAGCGGATCGCCGTCGTCCGGCTGGTGGCGACCGCGCTGGCGCCGGTGGCCGACGCCGCGGCCGCTGCCCGGCTGACCGGCGACACCACCGCGGAGCGGGAGTGGACGGCGGCGGGGGAGGAGCTGGTCGTGCGGGCCCGCGCGGCGGTCGCGGACCACGAGCGGGAGGTCGGCGGGTACGGCGTCGAGGCCGCCGCGTGGATCGCCCGCCTCGACGCGGAGGCCACGCGGCTGGCCGGCGAGGCGGTGCCGGAGCTGTGGAGGGCGTCGGTCGAGGCGTTCGGTTACGGGCACGTCTACGAGCAGGCGCGCAGCCGGTGGCGGCTGGCCGAGGCGCTGGTGGCGGCGGGGGACCGGTCGGGCGCCGCCGGGCCGCTGCGGTCGGCCGCCGGCACCGCTCGCGCGCTGGGTGCGGCCCCGCTGCTGGCCGCGGTGACCGCGCTGGCCCGCCGGGCGCGGCTGGAGCTGCCGGGCGCCGGCCGTGTCGTGGAGACGGCGGCGGTGTTCACCCCGCGGGAGACCGAGGTGCTCGCGCTGCTGGCCCGCGGCCGCACCAACCGGCAGATCGGCTCGGAGCTCTACATCAGCGAGAAGACCGCCAGCGTGCACGTCAGCAACATCCTGGCCAAGCTCGGCGCCGGCAGCCGCACCGAGGCCGTCGCCGTCGCCGCGTCCCGGGGCCTTCTGCCCACCGGCTGACCCGCCTCGATCACCCCAGGCGGGTGGGCTCGGCGCAGGCCACCGGGGTCCTCCTGGGCACCTGACCGCGGTGCGGTCCGGTAGGACCGCGGTGTCAGAGCATCGTGCGGAGGCGCTCGCGGCGGGCGCGCAGGACGTCGACCGACGCCGAGGCCGACGGCGGGCCGGGCACCGACTGCCGCAGTTGCGTGTGCACCACCGCGTGCGGCGTCGACGTCTTCGCCGACACCCGGCTGACCAGGCGGTTGATCTCGCGGCGCAGCTCGGCGGCGTCGCGCCACGAGCGGCCGGCGTCGTCCTCGTCGGGGTGGTCCTGGACCAGCGGCAGCTCGCCGGTGTCGTCGTCGAGGTGCGAGCGCTGGGCGATCCGCAGTCGCAGCTCGTCGTCGCGCCGGGCGAGCAGCGACGCCGTCTGCTCGGCGGTGAGCAGGCCGGGGATGCCGAGGAAGTCCTCGTCCTCGGGTGCGACCGCCACCGGACCGGAGTCGGCGCCGGTGTGCGCGGTGCCGCCGTGCAGCACGTGCGCGAAGCGGGCGTCGGCCTCCAGCGCCTCCCATTGCTTGAGCCCGACCGCCTCGCGCTCCTTCGGCGGCAGCGGGTCGAGGTCGAGCGCCTCGGGGTCCTGCGCCTTGGGCGGCGGCATGACGTGGTTGCGTTCCTTCTCCAGCGACGCGGCCAGGCCCAGCAGCGGCCGGACGGCGGGGAGGAACACCGTGGCGGTCTCGTGCGAGGCCCGAGCGCGGACGACGCGGCCGACGGCCTGGGCGAAGAACAGCGGCGTCCGGTAGGAGGTCATCCACGCCAGGACGGCGGCCCGCGGGACGTCGACGCCCTCGGAGATCATCCGCACGCAGACGGCGATCCGCGCCGACCCGGTGGCGAACCGCTCGATCTTCTTCGACGCCTTCGGGTCGTCGGACAGGATCACCTCGGGCGCCTTGCCGGTCACCCGGCGCACGATCTTGGCGTAGGCGCGGGCGTCGTCCTGGTCGCTGGCGAGGATCAGCCCGGCCGCGTCGGGCATGCCGCCCTCCTCGCGCAGGTGGGTGATCCGGTCGTCCATGGCCGCGATCACGTGCGGCACCCACTGCCCCTTGGGGTCCAGCGCGGTGCGCCAGGCGGCCATCTCCACCGAGCGGGTGCCGGCCTCCGACAGCGAGGCGGCCACGACCTCGCCGGCGGAGTTCCGCCAGCGCGAGGTGCCGGTGTAGGCGGCGAAGACGACCGGGCGGACGACGCTGTCGGCCAGCGCCTCCTTGTACCCGTAGGTGTAGTCGGCGCGGCTGACCAGCCCGGCGCCGGCCTCCCCGGCATCGCCCTCGAAGCCGTCCTCCTCGTAGCGGACGAACGGGATGCGCTCGTCGGCCTTGGTGCGGAACGGCGTCCCGGTCAGGCACAGCCGGCGGGCGGCGAAGCCGTAGGCCTCCTCGATCGCCTCGCCCCAGGAGAGGCCGTCGCCGGCGTGGTGCACCTCGTCGAGGACGACCAGCGTCTTGACGGCGGTGGCGCGGGCCGCGTGCAGCATCGGCTTGCCCGCCACCTGGGCGTACGTGGTCACGTAGCCCTGGGTGCCGGCGCGCACCGGGCCGACGGCGTTGGTCAGCCCGGGGTCGAGCACGATGCCCAGCCGGTCGGCGGCGTCGGCCCACTGCAACCGCAGGTGGTCGGTCGGGCAGACGACGACGACGCGGGCGACCTCGCGCCGCTGCAGCAGCCGCGAGGCCAGCGTCAGGGCGAAGGTCGTCTTGCCCGCGCCCGGGGTCGCGGTGACCAGGAAGTCCTTGGGCGCCTGCTCCTCGTACCTGTCGAGTGCGGCCTGCTGCCACGCCCGGAGCGGTCGGCTGGTCGTCTGCGGGGCGACCGCCCCGGCCCGTGCTGCACTCGCCATCTCGGGGCCCATCCTGCCTGCGCCGCCGGGGACACGCCCAACCGGCCACCTCCCGCGCGCCTCCGTGCCGACGTCGTATATGGCGCCGTCCGCACGGCCCTGAGCTGCGCAGATGCTCCTCGCGGTGGCCAGGGCGTGGTGCACGTCACGCGGCTCGGACCGGCCTGCCCCGCCCGCCGATCCCGCCGTCCGCGCCTCGGGCGCACGCGACCGCGCCGCCCGGGGTGCGGACGGCGCGGCAGCAGGGTGATCACCTCACGATCGGCTCCCGGCCGCTGCTCGGTCGCCGTCCCGGGAGGGCCGGGTGAGCTCCGGGCGGACGACGGCCGTGGCGGCCGCCGTCACCAGCACGACGGCGACGAGCGCGGGGAGGACGGCCTGCCCGCCGGAGAGCAGCGCGTCGACCAGGCCGTCCTCGCCGCTGCTCCCGTTCCAGCTCCCGTGCAGGACCGCGACGGCGAGCACGCTGCCGGCGGTCGCCCGCAGGAACACGCCGATCATCAGCCGGACCAGCAGTGCCGCGACGAGCAGGAACCCGAACGCGCCCACCACCGCTGACGTCGAGACGTCGTCGGCCAGCAGCATCGGCAGGTGGATGCCGGCGAAGGCGATCGCGGTCAGGGCGGCGGCCCACACCAGGCCGTGCCGGCGCTCCAGGCGGGTCTGCACGAACCCCGCCCAGACCGTCTCCTCCCACATGTTGACCAGGACGACGGGCAGGAGCATCAGCGGCACCTCCCGGACCAGGATCGGCAGCAGGTCCCCGGTCGCCACGGACCGGCCCTGCGCGACACCCACGGCGACGCTCGTCACCGGCAGCGCGATCAGGACGGCGATCCACCAGCCGGGTCCGAAGCGCCAGCGGAACGTCCGGGAGAGGAGCGCCCGGACCCCGGCACGCCCCTCGGTGACCGAGACGACCCACAGGGCAGCGGGCAGCATCACCAGCACCGTGGCCGCCAGGGCGAAGACCTCGGCCGGCAGCCGACCCCCCGGGATGACGCCGTGGTGCGTCAGGGCGGGCACCCCGAGGACCACCCATCCCAGGGGGACGGCGAGGAGCAGGAACGCGGTGATCGGGCGCCGGGCCGTCCAGGCGCGGAAGCCGCCCGCGGGCCGGTCGTGCCGAGCGGGTGGGTCGATCGATCCGGCCGGTTCGCGCGTACTGCGGGGGTCGTCGAGAGCGGACACGTCAGGACCTGCCTCTCCTGTCGGAGGAACGGGGGGACGGGGGACGGTCGGGGAGCGGGCGCACCTGCTGGACGCTCGCGCCGGACAACGCGGCGGTGTCCCGGGCGAGGACGACGTCGTCGCGTCGGCCGGCCTCCACCAGGCACAGGCACCGGTGCTCGGCGGGCACGAGCAGTCCGCTGCACCACCGGATCGCCGTCCCGGCGGCCGCCAGGCGCCGGACGGCGTACCGGAGGGCGTGGTGCAGGTCCGCCGCGTCGTCCGCCGCCCGGGTGGCGGAGAACTCGACGAGGAACAGGCTCCGGTCCCCGTCGGCCACGGTCCCGCCCGGTCCCCGGCTGCCGTCCACGGCGCCAGCCTGTCCGGCACTGCGGAACGCGACATCGGGAGAACTCCGGTCAGCGGTACGGAAACGGGGCACGACCCGTAGGGGCGTCGCTACGGTCCTGCGGCATGGCGGGGCACTCCCTGGACCGCATGTGCGGCCTCCCGGCCGAGCGCAGCTCGTTCGTCGGGCGCCGCGCCGAGCTGGCCGAGGCGCGGCGGCTGCTCTCCGGCTCCCGCCTGGTGACCCTCGTGGGACCCGGAGGGGTCGGGAAGACCCGGCTGGCGGTCCGGACGGGGACGGACCTGCGCCGGGCGTTCGCGCACGGCGTGACCCTGGCCGACCTCACCGCCGTCTCCGATCCCGCCCGCGTGGTGGAGCACGTGGCGCGCGCCTTCGACGTCCGCGACGTGTCCGGCCGCTGGCTCCCCGCGACCGTGGCCGAGGTGATCGGCAGCCGTCAGGTGCTGCTCGTCCTCGACAACTGCGAGCACCTGCGCGACGCCTGCGCGGTCCTCGTGGACACCCTCCTCGCCAGCTGCGCGGACCTGCGCGTCCTCACCACCAGCCGGGTGCCGCTCGACGTCGACGGCGAGGCGGTTCTCTGGGTCCCCCCGCTCGGCGTGCCTCCCCGGGACCGGCCGCCGGGGGCCGCGCCGGGGACCCCCCGGCCGCCGTCCGAGGCGGTCCAGCTCCTGGTCCAGCGGGCGACGGCTGCGGTCCCGGGCCTGGTCCTGGCCCCGGCCGACGACGCCGCCCTCGCGGACGTGTGCCGGCGCCTGGACGGACTGCCGCTGGCGATCGAGCTGGCGGCCGTCCGGCTGCGGACGCTGACCCCGGCCGAACTCGCGGACCGGCTCGACGACCGGTTCGGCCTGCTGCGCCGGTCGGGGACGGCGGTCCCGGAACGACACCGGACGTTGCAGGCCACGATGGAGTGGAGCGCCGAGCTGCTCACGGAGCCCGACCGCGTCCTCTGGCGCCGGGCGGCCGTGTTCGCCGGTGACTTCGACCTGTCGGCGGCCGAGTCGGTGTGCGCGGACGGCACGCTGCCGCCCCGGGCGGTCCTCGACGCGCTCAGCCGCTTGGTGGAGGCATCCCTCCTGGAAGCCGCGCCCGGCCCACACGGACGCCGCTTCCGGATGCTGGAGACCGTCCGCGCCTACGGCCGGGAGCTGCTGGACGCCGCCGGCGAGTCGCGGCCGGCGCGGATCCGGCACGTGGACTGGTGCGCCGGCCTGGTCGCATCGGCGTCCGCGGACTTCGCAGGACCGGGGCAGGTGGCCGCCTTCGACCGGCTCGGCGCCGTCCACGCCGAACTGGGAGCCGCCCTCGACCTGTGCCTGGTCGTGCCGGACGAGCGGGAACGCGGGCTGGAGATGGCGGCCGACCTGTGGCTGTACTGGGCGGCGCGGGGGCACCTGGGGGAGGGGCGCCGCCGGCTGCACGACCTCCTCGCCGCCTGCGGGGACCGCTCGTCCGTCCGGGCCAGGGGCCTGGTCACGGCGGGTTTCCTCGCGCTTGCGGCAACCGACCCGGCGACGGCCGTCCCGCTCCTCGACCGGGCCCGCGAGCTCGGCGAGGCCTGCGGCCAGTCCTCCGTCGTCGCGATGGCCACCCAGTACCTGGGGCAGGCGGCGTTGTTCGGCGGCGATCTGGCCACCGCCGACCGGCTGCTGCGCGAGGCGGCATCGCGGCACGCCGAGCTGGACGAACGTTACGAGGCCTTCTGCTGGGCCGACGTCGGCGTCGTCGCGCTCCTCGCCGGCCGCACCGCGGATGCGGCCGAGGCCTTCGGCCGCAGCCTGTCGCTCGCCGAACGCGGCGACCCCTGGACCCGGTCCCACGCCCTGTGGGGTCTGGGCCTGGTGCGACTCACCACCGGGGACCCGGACGAGGCCGCGCGGCTCGAGCGGTCCGCGCTGGGGCTGATGCGTGAGGTGGACGACCGGAGCGGAACCGCGCTGTGCATCGAGGCGCTGAGCTGGGCGGCCGCGGCGCGGCGGGCATGGGACCTCGCCGCGAGGCTGAGCGGCGCCGCCGAGGCCGTGTGGCGGTCCATCCCGGCCGAGCTGCCCGCTCCCATGGCCCCGCGGCGCGACGACTGCACGACGGCAGCCCGCCGGGCGCTGGGGGACAGGCGCTGGGCGGCCCTCCACCGGGCCGGCGCCGCACTGGACCGGACCGGCGCGGTGGCGCTCGCGCTCGACGAGCCGCAGGCCCCCTCGGCGCCGGCGACCGGGGCCGGGCCGAGTCCGCTCACCCCGCGGCAGC
The DNA here is from genome assembly GCF_041018925.1 of Geodermatophilus maliterrae. Classification (NCBI taxonomy): domain Bacteria; kingdom Bacillati; phylum Actinomycetota; class Actinomycetes; order Geodermatophilales; family Geodermatophilaceae; genus Geodermatophilus; species Geodermatophilus maliterrae. The sequence goes on along the minus strand of NZ_JBFNXQ010000060.1, from coordinate 6,240 downwards.
TGGAGGTGGCCGGTCTCGTGGCCGAGGGGCTGACCGACCGGCAGATCGCCGCCCGGCTGGTCATCTCACCCCGGACCGCGGAGTCCCACGTCGAGCAGATCCTGGCCCGGTTGGGCGTCCGGTCGCGTGCCGAGATCGCCGCGTGGACGGCCGCGCGTCTCGCCGCGGCCGGCTGAACCGGCGTGGGACAGGTGCCTGGAGCCGCTGGTCCTGATCCGGTCGGGGCTCAGCCCTTGCTGCTGACCAGGCGCAGGTGCGGGCCGGTGGGGACGTCCTCGCGCGGGTCGGGGACCTCGGGCAGGCCGGCCGCGCGGCGCACGCGGTTCTCCGGGACGTCCAGCGCCCGGGCCAGGTGCCCGGCGAGCTGGGGGCTGATGAACGCCCGGCCGCGGGAGCGGCCCAGTCGCTCGATGACCTCGGGCGCGATCGCCCCGCGTGCGCGCCGCGAGGCCGCGTGCACCGAGAGCCGCGCCTCCCAGAGGCGACGCCGGACGAGGTCCTGGAGGTCCATGGCTGCCACCCCTGAACGATAGGTCGGGTCGGGCAGCGGGGCAGCCGGGACGGCGACCGGCACGGGCCGACCCCGCTGCACGCGTAGCCTGCGGACCGGCTCCTCGACCAGGCAGCCCCCGGCGCGGCCCCTCACGGCACACCACCCGTGTCCCGCCGACCGCCGTCCGTGCCCGTCGAAGCCCCGGAGTCCCCGTGCCCTCTCCTGCCCCGACGCCCGTGCCCGCCCGCCGGCTGCGCGGGGTGGCCAGCTCGCCGGTGCGCGAGCTGCTCACCCTGCTCGACCGGCCCGAGGTCGTCTCCTTCGCCGGCGGCCTGCCCGCGCCCGAGCTCTTCGACGTCGACGGCCTGCGCGCGGCCTTCGACGCCGTCCTCTCCGGCCCCGCCGCCCGCCGCGGCCTGCAGTACGCGCCCACCGAGGGCGACCCCGACCTGCGCGCCCGCGTCGCCGGGCGGATGACCGCCCGCGGCCTGCCCACGGCCCCCACCGACCTGCTCGTCACCACCGGCTCGCAGCAGGCGCTCACGCTGGTCACCACCGCGCTGCTCGACCCGGGCGCGGTCGTGGCCGTCGAGGACCCGACCTACCTCGCGGCGCTGCAGGCCTTCGGGCTGGCCGGCGCCCGCGTCGTCGGTGTCCCCTCCGACGAGCACGGTCTCGACCCCGACGCGCTGGCCGACGTCGTCGCCCGCGAGCGGCCGACGCTGCTCTACCTGGTGCCCACCTTCGCCAACCCGACCGGGCGGACGCTGCCCGCCGAGCGCCGCGTCGCGGTGGCCGAGCTGGCCGCCCGGGCCGGCTTCTGGGTGGTCGAGGACGACCCGTACGGCGAGCTGCGCTACCGCGGCGAGCCGGTCGCGCCGCTGGCCGCGCACCCGACCGCCGCCGACCGCGTGCTGTACCTGGGCAGCTTCTCCAAGCTCGCGGCGCCCGGGCTGCGGCTGGGCTGGCTGCGCGCGCCGGCCGCCCTGCTGCCGGTGCTCACCGTGGCCAAGCAGGCCGCCGACCTGCACACCTCGACCGTCGACCAGGCCGCCGCGGCCGTCTGGCTGGCACGCACCGACCTCGACGCGCACGTGCGGCGGCTGTGCGCCGCCTACCGCGAGCGCCGCGACGCGATGGCCGCGGCCCTGCCCGCGACCCTGCCGGAGGGCAGCACCTGGTCCGACCCGGACGGCGGCATGTTCGTCTGGGCCCGCCTGCCCGGCGACGTCGACACCGCGGACCTGCTGCGCGAGGCGCTGGCCGCCGACGTCGCCTTCGTGCCCGGCGCGCCCTTCTCCTGCTCGCCGGTGCCGGACCGCGCGGCGCTGCGCATGTCGTTCACCACCAACACCCCGGCGACGATCACCGAGGGTCTGCACCGACTGGCCGGCGTCCTGCGGCGCTGACTCAGGGCAGTCCGGGCAGCAGCTCGGCGAGGGTGACCGGCAGCTCCGCACCCGGACGCCGGTGGTGTGGACGACGGCGTCCGGACCGCTCGCGGGCTGTGGCCGTGGGAGGCGGCGACGCCAGGACGGCCACCAGCTCGCCGCGCGCGGTCGACCGGCGCGTTCCTGCACGTCCGAGCGCGCCGCGCCGCGCCGGACCTGCGCCGGTGCGCCGCAGTGCCGTGCTCGCGTCGTGCCAACGGGGAAGTGGCTGCTGACGTCGATCACCGGAGCAGTGCTCCTGCCGGCGCTGGCCGTGGCACTGGCGCCCACGGGCAGCGCGGCCGGCCGACCGGGAGCCGGTGCACCGACCGTGCCCGACCGGGTGGGCGAGTACTCGCACCTGACGGCTCCGGTGTCGTCGTCCCCGCCGGGACGTGCGGTGGCGCTCTTCCAGCACGGGTTCGGCGTGGAGTTCCTCGACGTCCCGCAGGCGGTCGTCGTCGGCGCCGACGACGACGTGGTGCGCCGCGTGGACCTGGCCGAGGACCGCGCCGGCGGGGAGACCCAGGGGGACCCCGCGCCGATGCTGCTGTCCCCGGACGGCACCCGGATAGCCGTCGGGGACCACGACACCCCAGGGCCCGACCTCGCCGTCCTCGACCTGACGGACGGCAGCGTGGACGTCCTCCCCGTGTCGGACGGGCGCGGCGTGCTCCCGCTGGCCTGGTCCCCGGACGGGCGCCGCCTCGCGTACCTCAGCACTCCCGGGCCCACCAACCCCTACGGGGGCGTGCCCATCGCAGGGGCCGTGGGGCTGCTCGACCTGGGGACCGGGCGGGCCACCGAGCTGCCCGGCGCCTCCAGCGTGTCGACGGCGGCCTTCGCCCCCGACGGTTCGGAGCTGGCCGTGCAGCACAGCGCAGCCGCCGGCGACGCACTGGAGGTGCTGTCCCTCGACGGCGCGGCTCCCCGCACCGTCGCCCTGCCGGCCGGCCACCAGCTCGACGGGGCGGCCGCCTGGTCACCGGACGGCCGCCTCCTCGCGGTCGCGGCGGCCGACTGTCCCGGCATGGGGGGTGAGGGGTGGCGCGGCTGCGCGACCCCGGGCGGGGCCTCCGGTGACGGCATCGCCTTCGTCGATGCCACGGGCGCGGGCGGGCCGACGCCCGCGCCGCTCGACCGCCGGGTCGCCGGCCCCGGCCGGGTGCTCGGCTGGTCCGCCGCTGACCGGGTGGCGGTGCTCGTGCCGGACGCCGTCGGCGACGACGTGTACGACCCCGACCAGCACTGGGTGACCGAGGTGCCGCTGGACGGCTCGGCTCCGCGCCGGATCAGCGCCGTCCCCACCAGCGACGGCCGCTACGGGGTGGGCCGCTTCCAGCTGGCGACCGGGCTCCTGGACGACCTCGAGGTGCGGGAGGCGGGCGCCGTCGACCGAGGTCGCTGGCCGCTCTGGCTGCGCCTGGGAGCGGCGGCGGCGCTCGGCGCCACCGCCGCCGGGGGAGCCGCGGTCGTCCTCCGCCGATCCCGGAGGCGCCGAGCGGCGAGGTGAGACACCTCCCACCGCGGGCCTGCGAGCGGTGAAGGGGCAGAGGGGTCCCGCCGCGGCCGACGAAGCCACCTGGCAGGTCGGCCCGGCGGGCGGGCCAGCGCTGCCGGCGACGCCCTCGCCGCACTCGACGCGGCAACCGCAGCTCGCCGCCGCGTGCCCGCGGCGGCGAGCTCGACCACAACACCCCGTGGCCGGCCGGGCCCGCCGTCGCGGGCGACCTCGTCGGCTACTGCACCACCGGCCACGCGGCGAGCACCAGGCCTCCGGCTGGCACCACGACCTCGCCCCCGACGGCACCCTCACCGTCACGACACCCACCGGCCCCACCGCCGTCACCCCACCCCCGCCGTACTGAGCGGGTACGTGTGGCGCCGGCGATCGATCGCACCCGGGACGGTGGGCCTCCGGGGTGTGGAGGAGCACGCTGTGCGGGTGACCGATCCCGAGTACGACGCACTGCACGAGCGAGCCGACCGAGGAGACCGCGACGCGGTCGACGAGCTGGTCGAGCTGGCCGGCGAGCGGGGTGACCTGGCCGAACTGCGTCGCCTGTCCGACCGGGGCTCCCGTGACGCCACGGACCAGCTCGTCCAGCTCGCCGGCGAGCTGGGCGACCTGGCGGAGCTCCGCCGGCTCGCCGAGAAGGGCAACCGCGACGCCGCGGACGTGTACGCGGAGCTCACGGAGGGGTGAGACGGCAGCGGCCCCCGGTCACGAGGACCAGGGGCCGCGGGAACGGCCATCCTCCAGGGGTCCTCGTTCAGTCGGCGGGCTCGTCCACCCAGTCCGGGCCGTTGACCTCGCCGGGGCCGGCCAGGTCGGCGGCGTCGACGATCGTGTACGCGTAGCCCTGCTCGGCGAGGAAGCGCTGCCGGTGGGCGGCGTACTCGGCGTCGAGGGTGTCGCGGCTGACCACCGTGTAGAAGTGCGCCTGCCGGCCGTCGGCCTTGGGCCGCAGCACGCGCCCGAGCCGCTGGGCCTCCTCCTGCCGCGAGCCGAACGTCCCCGACACCTGGACGGCGACCGCGGCCTCGGGCAGGTCGATGGAGAAGTTGGCGACCTTGGAGACGACCAGGGTCTTGATCTCGCCGGTGCGGAAGGCCTGGAACAGCCGCTCCCGCTCCCTGTTCGTCGTCGAGCCCTGGATGACCGGTGCGTCCAGCGCCAGGCCGAGCTCGTCGAGCTGGTCGAGGTAGGCGCCGATGACCAGCTTCTGCTCGCCGGGGTGCCGGTCGAGCACCCGCCGGATGACCGGCAGCTTCGACGTCGCGGTCGCCGCGATCCGGTACCGCTCCTCGGGCTCGGCGACCGCGTAGGTCATCCGCTCCTCGTCGTCCAGCGCGACCCGCACCTCGATGCACTCCGCCGGCGCGATGTAGCCCTGCGCCTCGATGTCGCGCCACGGGGCGTCGTAGCGCTTCGGACCGATGAGCGAGAAGACGTCGTCCTCGCGGCCGTCCTCGCGCACCAGGGTGGCGGTCAGCCCCAACCGGCGGCGGGACTGCAGGTCGGCGGTGAGCCGGAAGATCGGCGCGGGCAGCAGGTGCACCTCGTCGTAGACGATGAGGCCCCAGTCCTGCGCGTCGAACAGGTCCAGGTGCCGGTACTCGCCCTTCCGGCGGGTGGTGATCACCTGGTAGGTCGCGATGGTGACCGGGCGGATCTCCTTGCGCTCACCGGAGTACTCGCCGATCTCCTCCTCGGTCAGCGACGTGCGCGCGATCAGCTCGCGCTTCCACTGCCGCCCGGAGACGGTGTTGGTCACCAGGATCAGCGTGGTCGCCTTGGCCTCGGCCATCGCCGCGGCCCCGACCAGCGTCTTGCCCGCACCACAGGGCAGGACGACGACGCCCGAGCCGCCGGCCCAGAAGCCCTGCACGGCCTCGGACTGGTAGTCGCGCAGGTGCCAGCCGCTCTGGTCCAGCTCGATCGGGTGGGCCTGCCCGTCGACGTAGCCGGCGAGGTCCTCGGCCGGCCAGCCCACCTTGAGCAGCGCCTGCTTGAGCCGGCCGCGCTCGGAGGGGTGGACGACGACGGTGTCGGCGTCGATGCGGGCACCCAGCATCGGGGCCACCCGCTTGGAGCGGACGACCTCCTCGAGCACCGCGCGGTCGGTGGTGGTGAGCACCAGCCCGTGCACCGGGTCGTTGGCCAGCGTCAGCCGGCCGAAGCGGTCCATCGTGTCGGCGACGTCGACCAGCAGCGCGTGCGGCACCGGGTAGCGCGAGTAGCGCACCAGGGCGTCGACGACCTGCTCGGCGTCGTGTCCCGCGGCGCGGGCGTTCCACAGCGCCAGCGGGGTGACCCGGTAGGTGTGCACGTGCTCGGGCGAGCGCTCGAGCTCGGCGAACGGCGCGATGGCCGCCCGGCACTCGCGCGCCTGCGGGTGGTCGACCTCGAGCAGCAGGGTCTTGTCCGACTGGACGATGAGCGGTCCGTCGTTCACGTGATGGGGAGCCTCTCCTCGGCGGGGGTCTGTCTGGTCAACCGTTGCCGGCGGCCGGTGCTTCCTCGTCGGCGAGCGCCACCGAGGTGATCCGGTGCACCGCGAAGGTGCGGTTCTCCTGCCGGCGCTCGTCCCAGCCCTGGAGGAAACCACCGGCCAGTGACACCGGCTGCACCACGCGCTGGCTGCCGCTGCCCTGGGCGTCGACGTAGCCCAGCCACACCGGCACGCCGTCGCGGATGGCCCGCGAGAGCAGCTCCAGCGTCCCGGCGGTGGTCACGCCCGGGACCTGCCGCACCGGCGCGGCCGGCCGGGCGGCCAGGGCGGCGTCACCGGCGCGGATCTCGCGGACGGTGGC
>NZ_JBFNXQ010000006.1:0-110135 GCF_041018925.1 Geodermatophilus maliterrae | reverse complement strand
TCGGCGCCCTGCCCGTCCCGGTCGGGGCACCGTCGGCCCCCGCGGCGCCTCCCTCCGCCCCGGCCGCGTCCCGGGGGTGGGCGCCCACCGCCCGCTTCGCCACGCCCGAGCCCGACGTGCTCCCGGCCGCGGGCGCGCCCGAGGTCCCCGCCGACGAGACCGGCGGCATCGGCGGGCTCTTCGGCGGCGGCGGGCACGACCCCGGGCCGGCCGCGCCCGGATGGGCTCCCGCGGCGCCGCCTCCCGAGCCCTCCGTCCTGCCGGTCGACGGGCCCGCGGACCCGCCGGTCCCGCTGGTCGGCCCGCGCCGCCGGTCCCCGGCCGTTCGGCGCCGGCTCGCGCTGCTGGTCGCCGGGGCGCTGGCCCTGCTCGTCGGCGTGGTCGGCACGGTCGTCGGCCTGACCGGCGACGACGACAGCGCCTCGGCGACACCGGAGCAGCCCACCTCGGTCAGCGCGTCGCCGGCCGCCCAGGTGCCGCCCGGGCCGCAGCCGGGCCAGCGCACGGTGCTCGACGGCACGACGTTCGTCCTCCAGCAGGTGCGCACCGAGGGCACCTGCACCGGCAACGCCTACGGCGCGGTGGCCGACTTCTTCGAGCGGCGCGACTGCGCCGGCCTGTCGCGGGTGCTCTACGCCACGGACGTCGCCGGCCGGGCCGCGGTGGTCTCGGTGGTGGCGGTGGACATGGGCGACCCCGCCGGTGCCGGCGCGCTGCGGGCCCTGGCCGACCGCGACGGCAGCGGCAACGTCAGCGACCTGCTGCGCGAGGGCGCCCGCTACGCCGGCGGCCCCGCCGAGCTCTCCGGCGCCGAGTACGCCAGCGCGGTGGAGGGGTCCGTCGTCACCATCGTCGAGACCGCGTGGGCCGCTCCCGGCGGGACCGGCACCTCGGCCGACCTCGACCTGGTGGCCGGCACCGCCCTCGCCCTGCCGATGCCCGCCCCCGCCGGCGGCTGACGCCCGGACGCGCCTCGCGCGCTGACGGCACCTCCCGGCCACGCGGGTCAGGCGGTGGCGGCGGCCTCGGCCATCGTGGCGAGCAGGGCGGCCATCGCCGGCCGCGGCAGCCGCCCGGCGCTGTGCGGCGTGGAGTTGACCAGCCCGAAGACGGCGTGCGCGCGGGCCCGGCTGGCGTCGGTGCCCTCCTCGGGTCGCAGCCGGGTCAGGACGTCGACCCACACCTCGACGTAGCGGCGCTGCAGCCGGCGCACGGTCGCGGCGTCGGCGGGCGGCAGCGAGCCCAGGTCGCGGTCCTGCACGGTGATCAGCGCGGGGTTGTCGAGGGCGAAGTCGACCTGGAAGGCGACCAGCGCCCGCAGCTGCGCGGCCGGGTCCGGGCCGGCAGCGGCCACCTGGTCGCTCGCGCCGGCCAGCAGCCGCTCGCTGATGCGCAGCAGCATCTCGGCCAGCATCGCGTCCTTGCTGGCGAAGTGGCGGTAGATGGCCGGTCCGGTCACACCGACGGCGGCCCCGACGTCGTCGACCCCGACCGACCGGGACCCGCGCTCGGCGAACAGCTGCGCGGCCGCCCGCAGGATCTGCTCGCGCCGGGAGGGCCGGGCCGCATCGGCCGCCAGCGCCGTGTCGGTCCCGGCCCCGGTCCCGCGGTCGGGCGCGCTGGCGATCACGCCGCGGATGCTAGCCGCCGTCCCGCCGGCGCTGGACCCCGATGTGAACCGTCGTTAACCTGGCGTCGAGTGGCCGGCCGACCGGGCCGGCCGCACGGGCGGCACCGCGGTGACCCCGCCGGCGCCCGCGATCACCAGGGAGCACACGTGCTGGACTACCGGCTCGACGAGGAGACCGAGGCCCTGCGGCGGACCGTCCGCGACTTCGCGCAGGAGGTGGTGGCGCCGCAGATCGGGGACTTCTACGAGCGCGAGGAGTTCCCCACCGAGATCGTGCGGCAGATGGGCGAGCTGGGGCTGTTCGGCCTGCCCTTCCCCGAGGAGTACGGCGGCTCGGGCGGCACCTACTTCGACCTCTGCGTGGCGCTGGAGGAGCTGGCCCGCGTGGACAGCTCGGTGGCCATCACGCTGGAGGCCGGCGTCTCGCTCGGCGCCATGCCGGTCTACCGGTTCGGCTCCGAGGCGCAGAAGAAGCAGTGGCTGCCCCGACTGTGCGCGGGCGAGGCGCTGGCCGCCTTCGGGCTGACCGAGCCCGGCGGCGGCTCGGACGCCGGCGCCACCCGCACCACCGCGCGGCTGGAGGACGGCTGCTGGGTGGTCAACGGGTCGAAGGCCTTCATCACCAACTCCGGCACCGACCTGACCGAGCTGGTCACCGTCACCGCGGTCACCGGCACCCGTCCCGACGGCGGCAAGGAGATCTCCGCGATCGCCGTCCCGTCGGGGACGCCGGGGTTCACCGTGGGCCCGCGCTACTCGAAGGTCGGCTGGAACGCCTCCGACACCCGCGAGCTGTCCTTCGCCGACGTCCGCGTGCCCGAGGAGAACCTGGTCGGCGAGCGGGGCCGCGGCTTCGCGCAGTTCCTGTCCATCCTCGACGAGGGCCGGGTGGCGATCTCCGCGCTCGCCGTCGGCCTGGCGCAGGGCTGCGTCGACGAGTCGGTGCGCTACGCCGCCCAGCGCGAGGCGTTCGGGCAGCCGATCGGCCGCAACCAGGCCGTGCAGTTCATGATCGCCGACATGGAGGTGCGGGCCTCCACCGCCCGGCTGGCCTACTACCGGGCCGCGGAGAAGATGCTGCGCGGCGAGCCGTTCCGCCGCGAGGCCTCGATCGCCAAGCTCTACAGCTCGGAGGTCGCGATGGACAACGCCCGCTACGCCACCCAGGTGCACGGCGGGTACGGCTTCATGAACGAGACGCCGGTCGGCCGCTTCTACCGCGACGCCAAGATCCTCGAGATCGGCGAGGGCACCAGCGAGGTGCAGCGGATGCTCATCGCCCGCGACCTCGGCGTCGGCTGAGGGAGGACCCCCTCAGGGCCCGCACCCGGCGAGATCGCCGGTCTCGTACGCACCGGAACTCCCAGCCGTGCCCGAGCGGCGATCCCCCGGGTCGGGGCGTCGCCTGCGCGGCGGTGGGCACCGCGCGGCAACGGGCGGTCCCGCGGCCGGTCCCCAGGGCTATGGTGCGCGGGCACCCGAGCCCAGGGGCACCCGGTCACGACGGGGACGACGGGGAGCGCGCATGTGCACGGAGCACACAGGCAGGGTGGCGCAGCAGGAACGCGCCGGGACCGGGGCCGGCTTCTCCCGGCGGGCAGCGCTGGTGGGCGGGGCGGCCGCGGCCGTGACCGCTGCGCTGGCCGGTACCGCTCGGGCCGAGGACCGGACACCGCGAACCCCGAGCTGGGGCGGGCGCGGCCTGTGCGACCTCACGCACCCGTTGACCACCAGTCTGCCGATGTTCGTCCCGGCCGAGGCGCCGTCCCGCCGCACCGTCGTGACGATCGAGGAGGATGGCTACTACCTGCAGGAGTGGCGCGTCTTCGAGCACACCGGCACCCACGTCGACGCGCCGGGACACTTCACGCCGGGCGGTCGCCTTGCGCCCGAGCTGCGGATCGACGAGCTCGTCACGCCCGCCGTCGTCATCGACATCAGCACGCGGGCGGCGGACGAGCCCGACACCGTCGTGACGATCGACGACGTCCACGCGTACGAGCAGCGCCACGGCCGCATCCCGGACGGCGCCGCCGTCCTCATGAACTCCGGCTGGGGCACCAGGATCGCCGATCCGGGGGCCTACCGCGGCGCGGACGCGGTGGGGACGCTGCACTTTCCAGGCTTCGGTGCGGACACCTGCGAGTGGCTGCTGGAACGCCGGCGCATCCGCAGCCTCGGCGTCGACACGCTCAGCATCGACCCGGGCGTGTCCACGACCTTCGACACCCACCTGGTGCTCACCGGCGCCGACCGCTACGGGCTGGAGAACCTCGCCCACCTCGACCGCATCCCACCCACGGGCGCGACGATCGTGGTCGGCCTCATCCCGTTCGAGGAGGGTTCGGGCGGTCCCGCGCGCGTCTTCGCCTCCTGGTGAACCGGCGGGCGCGGCGCGCCAGCCCGCCTGGAGTCTCCGTCAGGCCGGGGCCGCACCCGGGGTCGGCAGGTGCTCGGCGGCGACGCGCTGTGCGAGGCGTCCGAGCAGCGGGCCGGTGGTGAACCCGCGTCCCACCGCCGCGGCGGTGGGCGATCCCCCGGACCCGTCCAGGGAGACGAGGACGCGAGGCGCGTCGCGACCCCGTCAGGCCGTCACGTCGACCAGCACCTTGCCCACGGCGCCGTCCTCCACGGCGCGGTGGGCCTGGGCGGTCCCGGCCAGCGGGAAGACGTGCAGCGGCAGCCCCGCCTCCTCACCGACCCGCACCGCGCCGTCCAGCACGGCGGCGTTGACGTCCTCGACGGCGATGACCTTGGCGCGCTCGGGCTCGGTGTAGACGAGCACGAAGTGCCACTGGGCGTTGGGGCCCATCTGCGTGCGGACCGGCACGGTCACCTCGTCACCGCCGTTGTTGGCGTACACCGCGACCGCGCCGTGCGGGCCGATCACCTGCGCGTCGACGGCGGCGTTGACGGCCGGGGCGACCTCGGCGACGACGTCGACGCCCTTCGGGGCGACCTTGCGGACCTCGGCGACGACGTCCTGCTGCCGGTAGTCGACGACGTGCGAGGCGCCGGCCGCCGCGGCCAGCTGGGCCTTGTGCGGGCTGCTCACCGTGGCGACGACGGTGGCGTCGGCCCAGCGGGCGAGCTGGATCGCGGCGTTGCCGACCGCCCCGGCGCCGCCCTGCACGAGCACCGTGCGGCCGGTGAGCGCGCCGGGGCCGAGCCGGTCGGGCAGCGACTCGCCGAGGGTGAGGCAGCGGTGCGCGGTGAGGAAGGGGATGCCCAGGGCCGCGCCGAGCTCGAACGGCGCCTGCTCGCCCAGCAGCACCGCTTGCCGGGCCGGGACGACGGTGTACTCGGCCGCCGTGCCCCAGCGCCGCTGCCAGGCCGCCTCCCACACCCACACGCGCTGGCCGGTGACCGCCGGGGTCACGCCCTGCCCGACCGCCTCGATCACGCCGGAGCCGTCCTGGCCGGGCACCTGGGCCTCCCCGGCCGGCGCACCGGCGGTGGCGCCCGACCGCGACTTCCAGTCGGTGGGGTTCACGCCGGAGAAGGCCAGCCGGACCCGCACCTCGCCCGGGCCGGGGTCGGGCACGGGCAGGTCGAGCAGTTCCAGGACGTCGGGGCCGCCGGTGCGGCGGTAGCTGATGGCACGCACACGGCCACCTTGCCCCTCGGCCGAGGAGGCTGCCGGTCGGGCTCCCCACCGGTGTCAGCGGGGCCCGCGGACCGCCACGCCGCGCAGGTCCTCGCCGTCCAGGCGCATGACCTCGATCTCGTCGAGGCCCCGGGCGTGCAGCCGCCGGTAGAAGCGCAGGGCCGGCTCGTTGGTCCGCAGGACCCACCACTCGAGCCGGCCGCAGCCGCGTTCGACCGCCACGCGTGCGAGGTGGGTGAGCAGGAGCAGGCCGGTGCCGGAGCCACGGTGGTCCGCGCGCACGTACAGGTCCTCGAGGTGCAGTCCGGGGCGACCCACCACGGTGCTGTAGGTCGAGTAGTACAGGGCGAAGCCCACCGGCTCGTCCTCGATCGTCGCGACCACGGCCTCGGCCACCGGGACCTCCCCGAACAGCGCCCGGTCGAGGTCCTCCGCCCGGGCCGTGACCTCTCCGGGGAACTGCTCGGTCTCGGCCAGCTCGACGACGAACATGTGCAGGACGTCGACGTCACCCGGATCGGCGGGCCGGATGCGCGGGAGCTCCTCCTCGACCGTGGGTGCTGCCGACGGGTCCGTCACGCCCGGGACCCTACGGAGCGCCGGGAGCGAGCCCGGACGACGGTCGGGTCAGGCGGTGGGCACGACCTCGGGGGCGGCGGCGCGCTCGGACTGGATGCGCCGCCAGTGGTACACGTACAGCGGCCCGGCGATCAGCAGCGTCGTCCCGGCGCCCACCACGCTGATCACCTCGTAGCGGCGCTGCGAGTCCAGCGACTGCTCGGCCAGCCGCTGCTCCTCCTCGTCGTCCAGCGTCGGGTCGCCGACGTAGCCGACGCCCGGGTCGGGGTAGGCGATCCCGACCACGCCCTGGACCAGCTGCACGGCCGCGAAGATCGAGATGACCAGCGTGACCAGGCAGACCACGTACAGGTAGACGTTGCGGAGGGTCAGGCGCTCGGCCACGGGGGCTCCCGGTCGTCGACCGGCGTCGGCTCGCCGGCGGTGCGCGTCATGATCCGGACGGCGGGGCGCGAGCGGCGCCGGTGCGACCTCTCGCGGCCGAACCGTTACCGCGGCCCCGCCGGGGTAGGACGGCGCCCGTGACGGTCGAGGACCCCGCCCGCCTGGCCCGCGTCGTGCCACCGCTGCGCCGCGCCCTCCTCTACCGGCGCCACCACGGGCGGCTGCCGCCGCTGCGGGACCCGCGGACCTTCACCGAGAAGCTGAACTGGCGGATCACCCGCGACCGCCGCCCGCTGCTGGCGCCCACGTGCGACAAGCTCGCGGGCAAGGAGCGCTTCGCGCGCCGGGCACCCGGACTGGTGCGGGTCCCCGAGACGTACTGGGCGGGCACCGACGTCGCCGGGCTGGCCGGCGCCGACCTGCCCGCGCGGTGGGTGCTCAAGCCCAACCACTCCTGCCGCCGGGTGCTCGTGGGGGAGGGGCGGCCCGACGTCACCGACCTCGCCGCGCGGACCGCCGGCTGGGTCGGGGAGCGCTACTGGCGCAAGAGCGAGGAGTGGGCCTACCGGCACGCCCGGCCGCTCCTGCTGGCCGAGGAGCACGTGGGCGAGGCCGGCGAGGTGCCGGCCGACCTCAAGGTGCTGGTGTTCGACGGCGTGCCGCGGCTGGTCGGCGTCCACACCGGCCGGCAGGGGGAGCACCGGGCGCGGCTGTACACCGCCGACTGGGAGCCGCTGCCGTGGACCTGGGGCTACCCGGCCGGCCCCGAGGTCCCGCGCCCGGACTGGCTGCCCGACCTGCTCGCGGCCGCCGCGGCCGTGGCCGCCGGCTTCGACATGCTGCGCGTGGACCTCTACCGGCACGCCGGGCGGCTGTGGGCCGGCGAGCTCACGCCCTACCCGGGCGCGGGGCTGGGCCGGCTCGAGCCGGACCTCGACGCGCTGCTCGGGAGCTGGTGGACGCTGCCGGCCGCGCACACCGCCCGGTCGCCCGCCGGCCGGTTGCTGCCGGCCCCGGCAGGTGTCCTCCTGCGCCGCTGACCGGAGGCAGACTCCGTCGTCGGCGGCGGTGTCGGGACCCGTCAGTCGACCGGGTCCTCGCGAGAGGGCTGCCAGACCACCCACTCGTGCCCGCCGTCCGGGGTGCGGACCACTGTCGTCTGCGTGTACCCGAGGCTCGCCATCCGGGGCTCGAGTCGCCGGCCGATGTCCGAGGAGCCGTCGAGGAAGACCACCCCGAGCTGCCCGTCCGAGAGCGCTCGCTCGAAGGCGGGCAGGTCGGACAGGCCCTCGTACCGGAACGCCCCGTCGTAGGTCGACACCCACTGCCACGGCTGCGTCTGTTCCTGCAGTGCGTACTGCAGCGGCTCCGGGTTCTCCCCAGCGATCCGGATCCCCGGCGTGCTCCGGACGATCGGCGCGAGCGCCTGCGCCAGCGGCGCGGTGTCCGGCCAGCTCGTGAAGATCCGCTCCGACACCGACGCGCCGTGGACCAGGGAGCCGAGGAGCGCGGCTGCGACGAGCGGGGTGCCCCACCAGCGGTCCACCAGTGCCGCGCACAGGCGGCCCGCCAGGGGAGCTCCGAAGACGAGCCCGAGGACCACGGTCTTGTGCAGCGAGACCGACTCGCCCGTGTGCACCTGGTACAGGGGGGCGGCGACGCTCGCGACGAGCAGGACCGCGCCGAGCGCGGGACGGCTGCGCAGGACCAGCAGGCCGCCCAGCAGCCCCAGGGCGATCATCGGGCCGGCGTCGCTGACGACCCTCCCGAGCAGCTGCGCCGTGGTCTCCGGCGCGAGGCTCTGCCGCCGGATGGTGCTGTCGATCACGCCCTGCACCAGTGGTCGCGCCCAGGTGGCCGCGCTGAGCGCCAGGACGGCGATCGCCGCCGACCCTGCGACCAGGCTCGTCATCAGCCCCCTCCAGCGCCGGGAGGCGCCGAGGCTGCTGGCGGCGACGGCGAGCAGGACGAAGGGCGCGTCGATCGCGGAGGCGTACTTGAGCAGCACCGCCAGCGCGAGGAGGCCGCCGACCGACACCGCCCACCACCGGCTCCGCTCACGCTCTCCGCAGGCGACCCAGACGCCCACCGCGAGCGCCCAGGCGACGGCGGCGTAGGACGGCGCGTCGTACGTGGCGAAGTGGGTCAGGACGAGGACGGGGCCGCTGACGGCGAACACCAGGGCCGCGAAGACGCCGACGCGCACCTGGCCGGGGCGCCCGAAGAGGCTGTTGGCCGTCCAGTGGACGGCGGCGGTCGCGCTGAGCAGGCACAGCGTCGAGAACAGCCGCGCCAGCTCCAGGCCGCCCACGCTGTCCAGCAGCGCGGCGAGCACGGGGTACAGCTGCGGGGCCCCGGTGAACCAGGCACTGGGGTTGCTGTAGAGGTCCGCGCCGTTCAGCCAGTGGTCGATCGTCCAGTGGCCGTAGTAGAGGTACAGCGCCTCGTCCTGGAATGCCGAGTTGCTCAGCCGGAGGCTCAGGACCGCCTGCAGCAGCAGGACGGCCGCCAGGGGCAGGAGTCGCAGGAGCCGCTCGCGAGCAGGGCGCGACGAACGCGAGGAGGTCGCAGCGACCTCCCGGGCGGGTGCGGCCACAGCGCCGACAGGAGGCGAGACGCTGGTCACCGCGTGTTCGTCACGGAGGTCATGGCAGGTTCCCCAAGGGATCGGCAGTGGAACGCCGGTGCCGACGGTGCGCGGCGCGGACGGGTCGGCTCTCGTGGTCGGGGACGGCGATCGGAGGCACGTCAGGCGACCGGGTGGGTCAGGTGGACACCCAGGACCGGATCGTCATCCGTGGAGCACGGTACCCGCGTGACCGCCGGGGCCGCGGCAGGTCCCGGGTACCTCCTGCCGGCCGGCTGCCCGATCGCTCGCCGGCCGGTCGGCTGCGGTCGGCGCTGCCCGGCGTGCTCGGCCCTCTGCCGCGCCGCTGACCCCTCACCCCCGCGGGTGAGGCGACCCCTCGCTGCCTGGAGCGGCCCCGCGGACGGGCCGATGGGAGGGCATGGACCTCCGCGTGCTCGCCCGCCTGCGCAGCCACCTCCCCGAGGGGCGGATGCTGCCCGAGGAGGTCTGGCGGAGCCGCCACGTGCTGCTGCTGCGGGTGTCCGCGGCGCAGGCCGCCGGCATCGGCGTGATGGCGCTCGGCCTGGGCCGCTCGGTCCTGGCCGCCGTGCTCATGACGGCCGCCACGGCCTACCCGCTGGCCTTCACGCTGATCCCCGGCGCCGGCCGCACGCTGCGGGCGGCCGGGACCACGGTGAGCCTGCTGACCGCCTCGGTGCTGCTCGTGCACCTGCTCGAGGGACTGACCGAGGCCCACTTCCACTTCTTCGTCGTCGTCGGCCTGGTCTCGCTGTACCAGAGCTGGGCGCCCTTCGGCCTGGCGCTGGGCGTGGTCGTGCTGCACCACGGGGTGCTCGGCACGCTGTTCCCGCACTCGGTGTTCGGGCACGCGGCCGGGCACCACAGCCCGTGGGTGTGGACGGGCGTGCACGGCGCCTTCGTGCTGGCCGCGAGCCTGGCCCACCTCGCGTCCTGGCGGCTCAACGAGCAGCAGGGCCTGCGCGACCCGCTCACCGGGCTGGCCAACCGCACGCTGGTGCACGAGACCACCGAGCGGCTGCTGGCCCGCCGCGGCGGCGCCGTCAGCGTGCTGTTCCTCGACCTCGACGACTTCAAGGACGTCAACGACACCCGCGGCCACGCGGCCGGCGACCAGCTGCTCACCACGGTCTCCGAGCGGCTGCAGGCCTGCACCCGCTCCGGCGACGAGGTCGCGCGGCTGGGCGGCGACGAGTTCGCGGTCGTCGTCGACGGCGGCGCCGAGGTGGCGACGGCGATCGGCGAGCGGGTGCTGGCCGCGCTCGCCGAGCCGGTCCTCGTGGGCGGGCGGCCGCTGACGGTGCACGTGAGCATCGGGGTGGCCGACACCGCCACCGCCGGCGACCGCCGCGCCGGGACCCTGCTCCGCAACGCCGACCTGGCCATGTACCAGGCCAAGTCGCAGGGCAAGAACCGCCTGGTCCGCTACGCGCCGGGCATGGCCCAGGCCGCCGAGGACAAGGCCACCCTGGCCGCCGACCTCGCCGTCGCCACCGCCGCCGGCCAGCTCGCCGTGCACTACCAGCCGACGATCGCGCTGGCCGACGGCCGCACCACCGGCTACGAGGCGCTGCTGCGCTGGCACCACCCCCAGCGCGGGATGGTGCCCCCGATGGAGTTCATCCCGATGGCCGAGGAGAACGGGCACATCGTCGAGATCGGCCGCTGGGTGCTCGAGCAGGCGGTGCGCCAGGCAGCCGTCTGGACGGCGGAGTCCGGCCGCCCCGTCGGCATGGCGGTCAACCTCTCGCCGCGTCAGCTGGCCGACGACGACGTCGTCGGGCTGGTCGCCACCGTCCTCGCCCGGCACGGCCTGCCCGCCGGCCAGCTCACCCTGGAGGTGACCGAGGGCGTGCTGCTGCGCGACGTCGACCAGGTCGTCGACCAGCTGCGCGACCTGCGCGGGCTGGGCGTGCGGATCGCCATCGACGACTTCGGCACCGGCTACTCGAGCCTGTCCTACCTGCGCCGGCTCCCCGCCGACATCGTCAAGATCGACCGCAGCTTCGTGCAGGACCTCGGCAGCGAGGGCCGCTCGACCACCCTGGTCGCCTCGATCATCGAGCTGGCCCGCAGCCTCCAGCTGGAGGTCGTCGCGGAGGGTGTCGAGACGCAGGAGCAGCACGCCGTGCTCGGCGACCTGGCCTGCTCGCACGCCCAGGGCTACCTGTTCGGCCGCCCACAGCCGGCGCCCGCCCACGACCACACGCCGTCCGCCGTCCCGGCACCCCAGCTCCCGGTCTCCGTCGGCTGACGAAGGACCCTCCTGCCCCCCGCCACTCGCCTGCTCGCGGCGGATCCCTGCAGGAGGGCCGTCGGCGCTGTCGGCCTCCGCTTCAGGCAGGGGCGATCGAGAGGGTGAGCCGGCGGCGGCCCTCGTCGGAGCGGGCGGTGGCCATCCGCTCCGCGGACGGCGTGCCGTACTCGGTGGTGCGCTGGCGCGCTGGCCGGCCGATCGACGCGGCGATCGCCTCGAGCTCGGCGATGGTCTTCAGCGAGCCGTTCTCGCTGCCGGCCATCCGGCTGATCGTCTCCTCCATCAGCGTGCCGCCGAGGTCGTTCGCACCGCCCTGCAGCACCGCCCGCGTGCCGGCCTCGCCGAGCTTCACCCAGGAGGTCTGGACGTTGCGGATCCGCCCGTGCAGCAGCAGCCGGGCGACGGCGTGCACGGCCCGGTTCTCCCGCACCGTCGGGCCCGGACGGGCGACGCCGGCGAGGTAGATCGGCGCGTTGTGGTGCACGAACGGCAGCAGCACGAACTCGCTGAACCCGCCGGTCTCCTCCTGCAGGCGGCTGAGGGTGCGCAGGTGCGCCACCCAGTGCGCGGGGGTGTCGACGTGGCCGTACATCATGGTCGACGTCGTCGGCAGGCCCACCCGGTGCGCCGTCCGCACGATCTCCAGCCAGGTCGCCGCGGGCAGCTTGCCCTTCGTCAGCACCCAGCGGACGTCGTCGTCGAGGATCTCCGCCGCCGTCCCCGGCACGCTGTCGAGCCCGGCCTCCTTCGCCGCGGTGAGGAAGTCGGCGAACGACAGCCCGGTGCGGGCCGCGGCGTTGACGATCTCCATGGGGCTGAAGGCGTGCAGGTGGATGCCGGGCTGCCGGCGTTTCACCTCGCCGATCAGGTCGAGGTAGGCGCTGCCGGGCAGGTCGGGGTGGATGCCGCCCTGCATGCAGATCTCGGTGGCGCCGGCGGCCCACGCCTGGTCCACCCGGTCGCCGACCTCGGTGAGCGAGAGCGTGTAGGCGTCGGCGTCGGTGCGCCGCTGGGCGAAGGCGCAGAACCGGCAGCCGGTGTAGCAGACGTTGGTGAAGTTGATGTTCCGGTTGACGACGTAGGTGACGTCGTCGCCGTTGACGTCGCGGCGGACGGAGTCCGCGAGCGCCGCCAGGGCTTCCAGGTCGGGGCCGTCGGCGCCGAGCAGCGCCAGGTACTGCGCGTCCGACAGCCCGGCCGGGTCGCGCTCGGCGGCCCGCAGCGCGGCGTGCACCTCGGGGTCGCCGGCGGCCAGCGCGGTGGTGTGCCCGTCGCGCGCCGCCGTCGTCCGGTCGCGCAGCTCGGCCCAGTCGCCGTAGACGGCGTCGAAGTCGCTGCGCCGGTCGGCGGTCCGCCCGACGGTGTCCACCTCGACGTGCAGGTCGGTCCGGCCGGTCGACACCCAGGCCTCGTCCGGCTCCTGCCACGGCCGCCCGGCCGGGATCCGGCCCTCGACCGCCAGCCCGTCCGGGCCGGCCAGCGCGGTGACGTGCGGGCGCACCCGCGGGTCGAGCCACGGCTCGGGGGACAGCACGTAGGGCGGCTGGGCGGCCAGCCGCTCGCGCAGGGTGAACCCGCCCTCGGCGGTGAGCGCGGCCAGCTCGTCGACGTGCGGCCAGGGCCGCTCGGGGTTGACGTGGTCGGGCGTGAGCGGGGAGACCCCGCCCCAGTCGTCGACGCCGGCGCGCAGCAGCAGGCCCAGCTCGGTGGAGTCGCTGAGGTTCGGCGGCGCCTGCACCCGCGCCCTGGGCCCCAGCAGCAGCCGGGTGACGGCGACGGCGGCGACGTACTCCTGCAGTGCCAGGTCGTCGTGCGCGGCCATCGCGGTGCGCGGCTTGGCGCGGAAGTTCTGGACGATGACCTCCTGCACGTGCCCGTGCCGGGAGTGCGCGGCGCGGATCTGCAGGACGGCGTCGACCCGCTCGGCCGGCGTCTCGCCGATGCCCAGCAGCACGCCGGTGGTGAACGGGACGGCGGAGCGGCCGGCGTCCTCGAGCACCCGCAGCCGCACCCGCGGCTCCTTGTCCGGCGACCCGAAGTGCGGGCCGCCGGGCTGCGACCACAGCCGGGTCGCCGTCGTCTCCAGCATCATCCCCATCGAGGCCGACACCGGCTTGAGCCGCTGCACCTCCTCCCACGTCAGCACGCCGGGGTTGAGGTGCGGGAGCAGCCCGGTCTCCTCCAGCACCCGGATGGCCATGGCGCGCAAGTAGGCCAGCGTGGAGTCGAAGCCGTGCGCCGCCAGCCACTCGGCCGCGACCGGCCAGCGGTCCTCGGGCCGGTCGCCGAGGGTGAACAGCGCCTCCTTGCAGCCCAGCGCCGCACCGGCGCGGGCGACGTCGAGCACCTCGTCGGGGGAGAGGAACGGCGCCCTGCCCTCCTTGCGGAGCTGCCCGGGCGTGGTGACGAACGTGCAGTAGTGGCAGCGGTCGCGGCACAGGTGGGTGAGCGGGATGAACACCTTGCGGCTGTAGGTGACGATCCCCGGCCGCCCGGCCGACGCCAGCCCGGCGTCGCGGACCCGCGAGGCGGCGGTCAGCAGCCGGTCCAGCGGCTCACCGTCGCCCAGCCCGCGGGCCGACAGCAGGGTCTCGGCCTCGCCGGCGTCGAGGGTCACCCCCCGCTCGGCACGGGCGAGGGCGCGCCGGAGCGCGGACGGCACGGGGGTGGGTGGCTGGCTCATCGCCCCTGACGCTAGTTGAAGGACCCCCTGCTCCCCACCACTCGCAGGCTCGCGGCGGGACCCTGCAGGGGCCGGAGGTGTTCTCTGCGCGCTACTGGCGGCCGGGGGCGTCGACGTAGCGGCCGCGGAGGCGGAGGAGGGGCGCGGCGTCGGCGCGCAGCACCGGCACGTCCTCGACGAGCAGCAGTGCGAGCACGTGGTCCCCGGCCGGGACGAGCCGGTCGAGCCGGCAGTCCAGCGCGACGACGCCGCCGTCGAGCACGATCGCCCCGCTGCGGTCGGCCCGCGACCACGGCACCGACTCCAGCAGGTGCCGCGCCCCGGGCCGCCCCGCCGAGGAGAACCGGCTGGCGAGGATAGCCTGCCCGGCCGCCAGCACGGTGAGCGCGCAGCTGCCCACCGCCTCGAGCACCTCGGCCGGGTAGCCCTCGGCGGTCAGGCCGACCGCCACCAGCGGCGGGTCGGCCGACACGCTCATCACCGAGGTGACCGTGGTCCCGACGTCGTCGGTGTCGTCGCGGACGGTCATCAGCGCGACCCCGGCGGCGTACTGGCGCAGCGCGGCGGCGTAGGCGGCGGCGTCGACGGGGGGCATGGCGGCCAGTCGACCACACGACGAGGATCGGCCAGGTGAGCAGCACAGAGGAGAAGACCTACGACGTCGTCGTGCTGGGAGCCGGCTCGACCGGGGAGAACGTCGCCGACGTCGTCGTCCGCGGCGGGCTGAGCGCGGTGCTCGTGGAGGAGCACCTCGTCGGCGGCGAGTGCTCGTACTACGCCTGCATGCCGAGCAAGGCGCTGCTGCGCGGCACCGAGGCCATCGCGGAGGCGAGGGCGGTGAAGGGGGCGGCCGCCGCCGTGACGGGGGAGCAGGACGTCGCCGCCACCCTCGAGCGCCGCGACGCCATCACCCACGGCTGGGACGACGCCGGCCAGGTGAGCTGGGTCGAGGGTGCCGGCATCGACCTGGTGCGCGGCAGCGCGCGACTCGACGGCGAGCGCACCGTCGTCGTCACCCGCCCCGACGGCGGGACGGCGCGGCTGACCGCCCGGCACGCCGTGGCCGTCTGCACCGGCTCGGAGGCCGCCGTCCCGCCGGTCGAGGGGCTGCCCGACGTGCAGCCGTGGACGCCGCGCGAGGCGACCAGCGCCAAGGAGGCGCCCCGCCGGCTGCTCGTGGTCGGCGGCGGCTACGTCGGCTGCGAGATGTCCTTCGCGTGGCACGCCCTGGGCTCGCAGGTGACCCTGCTGCAGCGCGGCGAGCGGCTGCTGACCGGTGCCGAGCCGCAGGCGGGCGAGGCCGTGCTGGCCTCGCTGCGCGACCGCGGCGTCGACGTCCGGCTCGGCGCCGACGTGCGGGCCGCCCGCCGGGAGGACGACGAGGTGGTCCTCACCACCGCGGAGGGTGAGCTGCGCGGCGACGAGGTGCTGGTCGCGGTCGGCCGGCGGGCGCGGACCACCGACGTCGGCGTCGACACCGTCGGCCTCGAGCCCGGCCGCTACCTCGACGTCGACGACACCCTCCAGGTGCGCGGCCTGCCCTGGATGTACGGCGTCGGCGACGTCAACGGCCGCCGGCTGCTCACCCACATGGGCAAGTACCAGGCCCGCCAGGCCGGCGCGGCGATCGTGGCCCGCGCCCGCGGGGAGGAGGTCGCCGTCGAGGACTGGTCGCCGCACACCGCCACCGCCGACCGCGCCGCCACCCCGGCCGTGGTCTTCACCGACCCGCAGGTGGCCAGCGTGGGCCTGACCAGCGCGCAGGCCCGCGAGTCGGGCCGTCCGCACCGCGTCGTCGAGTACCCCATCGGCTCGGTGGCCGGTGCGACGATCTTCGCCGACGGCTACGAGGGGACGGCGATCGCCGTCGTCGACACCGAGCGCGAGGTGCTGCTCGGCCTCACCTTCGTCGGGCCCGCGGTGGCCGAGCTGCTGCAGGCGGCCACGATCGCCGTCGTCGGGGAGGTGCCGATCGCCCGGCTCTGGCACGCCGTCCCGGCCTACCCGACGGTCAGCGAGATCTGGCTGCGGCTGCTCGAGGCGTGGCGCGGCTGAGCGGGACGGACCGCGGCGGGCCCGGCGTGGCGCGCATCGGGCTGGTCCTGCACCCGACGCGGGACTGCACCGCGGCGGTCGGGCAGGTCACCGCGTGGACCGGGGACGCCGGCGTCGAGCTCGTGGCGAGCCGGGCCGACGTCGCCCGGCTGGGGCTCAGCGGCGTCACCGCCGTCACCGAGGAGGAGCTGGCCGGGTCCTGCGACGGGCTGATCGCGCTCGGCGGCGACGGCACCATCCTCGGCGCCATGAGGCTGGTCGGCGCCCGGCCGGTGCCGGTCCTCGGCGTCAACCTCGGCCACCTGGGCTTCCTCGCCGAGGTCGAGGGGCGCGAGCTCGGGGAGGCGCTGGCCACCATGGCCGGGGGCCGCTCCACCACCGAGTCGCGCGGTTGCCTGGTGGTCGGGCACCCGGACGGGGAGGAGCTGGCCTTCAACGACGCCGTCCTCGCGCGCGTGCCGGGCGAGGGCATGGTCACCGCCGAGCTCTCCGTCGGCGGCCAGCGCTACGGGCACCTCCGCTGCGACGCGGTCATCCTCGCCACGGCGATGGGCTCGACGGCCTACAACTACGCCGCGGGCGGGCCGGTGGTCAGCCCGGAGGTCCACGGCATCCTCGTCACGCCGGCGGCACCGATGCAGGGCATCTCCCGGACCGTGCTGCTCGGCGGCGGGGAGACGCTGCAGCTGGCGATCAGCGCGGGGAGCCCCGCGGTGGAGCTCGACGGCGTGCTGGGCGGCCGGCTGCACCCCGGCGACGAGCTGACCGTCTCCTACCGGCCCGACGCCGGCCGGCTCGTGCGACTCGAGGGGTCCCGCTCGGCCGCGCGCAGCCGGGCCAAGCTCTCGCTGCTGGACCTGCCGTTCCTGCCCGGCGAGCTGGTGGAGTTCCTGCCCCCCGACGTGCGGGAGGAGCTGCGCGAGGAGCCCGACGAGCGCACGTCCTGAGTGCCCGGCGCGGAGGCCGCCGTCCGGGCGTGCTGGAGTGGTCGCGTGCCCGTCCCGTCCCGCACCTCCTGGCGCCGCTACGTCGCCCTCGGCGACTCCTTCACCGAGGGGCTGGCCGACCCCGACCCGGAGCGTCCCGGCGGGTACCGCGGCTGGGCCGACCGGCTGGCCGGGCACCTGGCGGCGGCGCGGCCGGACGTCGACGTCGAGTACGCCAACCTCGCCATCCGGGGGCGGCTGCTGCCGCAGGTGCTCGCCGAGCAGGTGCCGGTGGCGCGGGCCGCGCGGCCGGAGCTGGTCAGCCTGGTGGCCGGCGGCAACGACCTGCTGCGCCCCGGCGCCGACCCCGACCGGCTGGCCGCGGCGCTGGAGGAGGCGGTGGCCGGCTTCCGGGCCGACGGCGCCGACGTCCTGCTGGCCACCGGCGTCGACCCGCGGCAGACGCCGGTCATCCGGCGCACCCGCGGCCGGGTCGCGGTCTTCAACGCCTCGCTGTGGTCGGTCGCCGCCCGGCACGGCGCCGTCGTCCTCGACCAGTGGGGTGCCGGCTGGCTGCAGGACTGGCGCATGTGGGACGGCGACCGCATCCACCTCACCGCCGAGGGGCACCGGCGCACCGCACTGGCCGCGGCCGAGGCGCTCGGCGTGCCGGTCGCCGACGGCGGCGACTGGCGCACCCCGCTGCCGCCGGCCCCGCCCCGGGCGCTGCGGGCGGCGCTGGCCGAGGAGGCGGCGTGGGTGCGCGGCTTCGTCGCCCCGTGGATCGCCCGCCGGTTGCGCGGGCGCTCCTCCGGCGACGGCCGGGAGCCGAAGCGCCCGGTGCCGCTGACGCTGGCGCGGGGCTGACGCGGCCCTCCTGCAGGGGCCCACTGCGAGCGTGCGAGCTGTGGGGGGGCAGGAGGGTCTCCTTCAGATCCGGGGGCCGTCCTCGTCGTCGGCGGGCACGTCGTCCTCGACGACCACGAGGAACGGGTGCGGGAGCGGGGGCTTCACGGCGTCGTCCAGCAGGAAGACGTCGAGCCCGTCGGCGCCGGCCGGCGGGGGGACCGGGGGCAGCTCGGCGGCGACCGCCTCGAGCTCGCCGGTGACCGCCTCGAGGACCGCGGCGGCCTCCTCGGCCGCCTGCTCGACGAGCACCTCGGCCATGAGCGCCTCGGCGCGGCTGGGCAGCGGCGCGGGCCGGCCGAACGCGTAGCCCTGCGCCATGGCGCAGCCGTGCCGGCGCAGCCACTCGGCCTGGTCGAGGTCCTCGATGCCCTCGGCGATGACCTGCAGGCCCATGCCCCGGCCCAGCTGCAGCAGGCCCTGCACCAGCGCCGCGGTGGAGGGCCGGGTGACGACGTCGGCGACGAACGAGCGGTCGATCTTGACGGTGTGGATGGGCAGCCGGTGCAGCGCGGTGATCGCCGAGTAGCCGGTGCCGAAGTCGTCCAGCGCCAGCGTCACGCCGCGCGCGGTCACCTCCGACACCGCCTTGAGCGTCGCCTCCTCCGCGAACAGCGCCGTCGACTCGGTGATCTCCAGCTCCAGCCGGTCGGGCGCCAGCCCGGACTCGGCCAGCGCGGCGTCGACCAGGTCGCTGAAGCCGGGCTCGGCGAGGTGCCGGGCGGAGACGTTGACGTGCACCCGCAGCCCGGCCGGCCAGCCGGCGGCGTCCACGCAGGCGCGGCGGAGCACCCAGGCGCCCAGCCGGGAGGTCAGCCGGTTGTTCTCGGCGGCGTCGAGGAAGGCGCCCGGCGGCAGCAGGCCGCGGGTCGGGTGCTGCCAGCGGATGAGCGCCTCGTAACCCAGCAGCGTCTCGTCGGAGAGGTCGACGATCGGCTGGTAGAACAGCCGCAGCTCGTCGCCGTCCAGCGCGCGGCGCAGGTCGGCCTCCAGCTGCAGCAGGTCGACCTCGTCGTCGGTGAGCACCCCGTCGTGCACCTCGATGCGCGCCCGGCTGCCGTCGCTCTTGGCGCGGGTCAGCGCGCTGTGCGCCTGGCGCAGCAGGTCGTCGGGAGCGACGTCGGAGCCCAGGGTCAGGCCCACGCTGGCCGAGAGCACGATCTCCCGGCCGCCCACCTGGAACGGGTCGTCGAGCACCGAGAGCAGCCGGTCGGCCAGTGCGCGGAGGCCGTCGAGGTCCTCGACGTCCTCGGCGAGGATGAGGAACTCGTCGGCGCCCAGCCGGACGGCGGTGTCCTCCACACGGGTGCTCCAGCGCAGCCGGTCGGCGACCTGGCTGAGCAGCTGGTCGCCGGCCTCGGTGCCGAGGGTGTCGTTGACCGCCTGGAACCGGTCGAGGTCGAGGTGCACCAGGCCGACCTGCAGCCCGCGCCGGCGGGAGAGGGCCAGCGCGTGGTGCAGCCGGTCGGTGAGCGCGCGGCGGTTGGGCAGTCCGGTGAGGGCGTCGGTGAAGGCCCGGCGGACCAGGTCCTCCTCCGCCCGCCGCCGGTCGGTGACGTCGACCAGCGACAGGACGACGAACTGCGGCTCGCCGCTGCTGCGGTGGACGACGTCGTGCGACTGCTGCACCCACAGCTCGCTGCCGTCGGCGCGGCGCAGCCGGCGCTCGCCGTCCTGGCGCAGCCACGGGTCCAGGCGCAGCTCCCCGGTGAGCGGCTCGTCGCCGTCGGGGAGCGGAGCCTCGTCGGGGTGGGCGAGCAGGTCGACGTGCCGGCCGACCATGTCGTCGATCCCGCGGCCGGCCATCGCGCACAGCGCGTCGTTGACCACGAGCAGGTGGCCGTCGAGGTCGACGAGCGCCTGGGGGACCGGCGAGGAGAGGAACAGGGCGCGGAACATCTGGCCCCGGTCGGCCAGCAGCGTGTCGATGGCCCGCAGTCTCGTCCCCGTTCGCGCACTGCCGGGCTGCCCGGGCTGGTCGTCCCGGGGCCGCGGCACGTGGGGAGCGCTGAGAGTCACCCGGACAGGGTGGCCGACCGGACGCCCGGAGCGACGGAACCCGTACACGGAGAGTCGTGGTCGACCGGTCACGGGTGGTGACGAACCCGTCCCACCGGGAACACCCGCCCCGATGGGCGCGCTGGTCGGGCCATGACCACCGGCACGGAGAAGCGCATCGGGTTCCTGTCCTTCGGTCACTGGCAGCCGATCCCCGGCTCGCAGGTGCGCACCGCCCGCGACGCGCTGGTGCAGAGCGTCGAGCTCGCCGTCGCCGCCGAGGAGCTCGGCCTGGACGGGGCCTTCGTCCGCGTGCACCACTTCGCCCGCCAGCTGGCCTCGCCGTTCCCGCTGCTGGCCGCCATGGCCGCGCGGACCTCCCGGATCGAGCTGGGCACCGGCGTCGTCGACATGCGCTACGAGAACCCGCTGTACATGGCCGAGGAGGCCGCGGCGACCGACCTGCTCGCCGACGGGCGCCTGCAGCTGGGGGTCAGCCGCGGCTCACCGGAGACGGCGCTGCGCGGCTCGGAGGCCTTCGGCTACGTGCCGCCGGAAGGGTCCTCGGACGCCGACCTGGCCCGGGAGAAGACGGCGCTGTTCCTGGCCGCGGTCCGCGGGGCGACCGTCGTCGACGCCGACCCCGGGATGACCGGTGGCGCCCGCGGCCGGCTGGCCGTGCAGCCGCAGTCGCCGGGGCTGGCCGACCGGATCTGGTGGGGCTCGGGCACCCGCGCCACCGCCGTCTGGACCGCCGAGCAGGGGCTGAACCTGATGAGCTCGACGCTGCTGGTCGAGGACACCGGCGTGCCCTTCGACGAGCTGCAGGCCGAGCAGATCGCCCGCTACCGCGCCGCCTGGGCCGACGCCGGCTGGGAGCGCGAGCCGCGCGTGTCGGTGAGCCGCAGCGTCGTCCCGGTCGTGTCCGACCTCGACCGCGGCTACTTCGGCAGCGAGCGGTCCTCGACCGACCAGGTCGGTCTGCTGGAGGGGGTGCGCGCCCGCTTCGGCAAGAGCTACGTCGGCGAGCCCGACCGGCTGGCCGAGGAGCTGGCCAAGGACGCCGCCGTCCGCGAGGCCGACACCCTGCTGCTCACGGTGCCCAACATGCTCGGCGTCGAGTACAACGCCGCGCTGCTGGAGAACGTCGCCCGCCACGTGGCCCCGGCGATCGGCTGGGTGCCCGCCGGACAGCGCTGAGCGCCGGGCCCCCGCGAGGGAGCCCGGCGCCGGCCTCCCTGCAGGGTCCCGCCGCGAGCGTGCGAGTGGTGGGGGCAGGGAGGTCCTTCTTCAGGAGGCGTCGAAGGTGACGTTGCCCTCGGCGTCGAGGAGGGCGGTCACGGTGCCGGTGTCACTGGGGTCGTCGACCAGGCTGGCCTCGCAGGTCAGCTCGAGGCCGTCGGCGGCGACGAGGACGGTGCGGTCACCGGCGTCGCAGGTGGAGACCACCGACAGGCCGGCCTCGGTGGCGAACTGCTCGGTCAGCGCCGTCTCGACGTCGGCCACCGGCACGAAGACCTGGTCGCCGTCGATGCGGACGTTGCCCTCGTCGTCGGTCTGCTCGACGGTGTAGGTGACCTCCTGGCCCTCGACCTGTGCGGTGCAGGTGGTGACGGTGCCGGCGGCGAGCTCGACGTCGTCCGGGCAGCTCACGTCGGTGACGGTGACGCCGGTCTGCTCCTCGGTGATCGAGACGATCTGCCGCTCGGCCTCGGCCGTGTCCAGCTGCTGGCTGCCGAAGAGGAAGAGGGCGCCGACGCCCAGACCGGCCAGGACGACGATCGCGCCGATCACGCCGAGGACCCTGGGGAGGGCGCTCCTGCTCGGCGGGGCCGGCGGCCGGTCGTAGCCGAAGCCGCTCGGTGCGCCGAAGCCGTTCGGGACGCCGTGGCCGGGGGCCGGCTGGGCGTACGGGTTCTGCGCGTGGGGCGGCTGGCCGGGCTGGCGGGGGTCGTGGACCTGCGTCATGGCGGGCTCCTCGGTCGATCCCGGGGCCGTCCCCGGGTGCTCGGGGAGCACCGTGCCGCCGCCGACTTGCAGCGCCCTGGCAGCCCACTTGCAGCGCACCGGACGACGACCCGCCCGCGCTCGGCAGGCACGGCCTGGAGCCCGCGGGAGTGGCCTGGAGCCCGCGGGAGGTGCCCGGGCCGGCCGGACCGCCAGTGGCTGGGGTCAGGCTGCGATCATGGGTCGGGTGTGCACCGTCGTCGTGCGCTGGTCTCGTGGACAGCCGCCCCATATCCTGGCTCTGCGTGACGAGTTGACCACGCGCGACTTCGATGACCCCGGCTGGTGGTGGCCGGAGCTCCCGGACGTCGTCGGGGGGCGGGACCGCAGCGCAGGCGGCACGTGGTGCGCCACCCGGATCGCGACCGGGGCGACGGCGCTGGTGGTCAACCGGCCGCACAAGCAGCTCGCCGATCCCGGCGCGCCGAGTCGGGGAGTCCTCCCGTTGCTCGCGGTCGAACACGGCACGGGCTGGCTCGACCACGTCGAACTCGGCGGCATGGCCAGCTTCGCCCTCCTCCTCGCGACGCCGCACCAGGTCACCACGTGGGACTTCGACGGCCAGGGGCTCGTGACGACGGAGCACCCGGAGGGAACTCACATGCTGACCTCCGGCGGGCCGGAGGACCGCAAGGCGGACGGTCACCTCAGGGCCTTCGAGGAGGCCGGCTTCCCGCACGGCTGGCGCCGGCTCGTCGGGATCCGACCTCCCCAGGACGACCCGGCCGCTCTGGTGGTCCGCCACGAGCGGGACGGTCAGGTGTTCGCGACCGTCTTCGGTGAACTCATCGAGGCCAGGCCGGGTGGGCTCCGCCTGGAGTACAGCCGCCGGCCGTGGACGAGGGAACCGTGGCCCGTCCTGGCGACGGGCGGGACCGGCTGAGGCCTGCTGACGACCGGACTCACGGCCTCGTGTCCCCGCCGGGCGGCGGCCGCGGTCGGCTTCCCCTCCAGAACGACGTGGGACTCCTGCGCGGGGACTCGCACCGGACCTCCTACGCGCCTCTGGCACCCACTCCTCCTCGATGGGCCTCCACGCGCGACGAGGGAGGTCTGACGACTCCGGTGCCAGGACCTGACACAGGGGCAGGGTGGTCGCATCCGAAGACGGTGCCGCGGTGTCGCAGCTGCCGCCTCCGGATCCCGATCCGCCGTCGCTCTCGGGCCCGCAGCCGGGTCGCCGAGGGCACCGGGTTGACGGAGCTGCCGCCGCCCCCGGGGCCGAAGACCCCTCGTGCGGGCATCCCGCAGCTCGAGGTGCGCGCGCCCGGCAGGGATCGAACCTGCGACCAAGTGCTTAGAAGGCACCTGCTCTATCCGCTGAGCTACGGGCGCTCGGCCGCCGATGATGACATCTCCCGGCGCGGCCGTGCGGCACGCACCTGCTGACGACGTCCCGGCACCCCGCCGTCCACAGGCGGCGGCTCCTCCACAGCCTCGTCGCAGCGCCGCCCGCACGCTCCCGGCGGAGCGAGGGTCGACCCGGGCCGGCACGGTGCCGGCACCCACCGACCCGAGGAGCACCGTGAGCGCCACCGAGATCACCGTCATCGGCAACATCGTCACCGCACCCAGCCGCGTCCGCACGCAGAACGGCAGCGTCACCAACTTCCGCCTGGCCTCCACCGAGCGCCGCTACGACAGCGCCACGCAGGGGTTCGTCGACGGCGCCACGTTCTTCGTCGACGTCGAGTGCTGGGGCGAGCTGAGCGGCAACGTGTCGCACAGCGTCAGCAAGGGCGACCCGGTCATCGTCCGCGGGGTGATGCGCACCCACGAGTGGGAGTCCGAGCACGGCCGCCGCACCCGGCCGGTGGTCAAGGCCGAGGCCGTGGGCCTCAACCTGAACCGGGGCACCGCGGAGTTCCGGAAGACCCAGCGCCCCTCCGTGGCCGCGCCCGCGGAGCAGGAGCCGCCGGCCGCCCACGAGCCCCCCGGGGACCGGGACTACGCGGCGGGGGAGCGGGCGTTGTACGAGCTGGATCACGACCAGTCCGGCGTCGACGCCCCGCTCGACGCCCAGCCGGAGCCGGCCCTGCACTAGCCGACGGCGAACTGGGAGGATCGACGACCGAGAACGCACGGGGGCCGGGCCGGCACGACGGCCGGCCCGCCCCTCCTCGCGCACCGACGGAAGGCTCGAACGCCCAGTGGCTCAGTACATCTACTCCATGGTCCGTGCCCGCAAGGCGCACGGCGACAAGGTGATCCTCGACGACGTCACCCTGTCCTTCCTCCCCGGCGCCAAGATCGGTGTCGTCGGGCCCAACGGCGCCGGCAAGTCGACCGTCCTCCAGATCATGGCCGGCATGCAGCAGCCCTCCAACGGCGACGTGATGCTGGCGCCGGACGCCACGGTCGGCATCCTGCTCCAGGAGCCGCCGCTCAACGAGGAGCTCGACGTGCGCGGCAACGTCGAGGAGGCCGTCAAGCCGCTCCGCGACGCGCTGACCCGCTTCGAGGAGGTCAGCGCGGCGATGGGCGAGCCCGACGCCGACTTCGACGCGCTGCTGACCGAGCAGGGCGAGCTCATGGAGGTCATCGAGCAGCACGACGGCTGGGAGCTCGACGCGCGCATCGAGCAGGCCATGGACGCGCTGCGCTGCCCGCCCGGCGACGCCGACGTCACCGTCCTCTCCGGCGGTGAGCGCCGCCGGGTCGCGCTGTGCAGGCTGCTGCTCGAGGCGCCGGACCTGCTGCTGCTCGACGAGCCCACCAACCACCTCGACGCCGAGAGCGTGGCGTGGCTGGAGCAGCACCTGGAGAAGTACGCCGGCACCGTCGTCGCCGTCACCCACGACCGGTACTTCCTCGACAACGTCGCCCAGTGGATCCTCGAGCTCGACCGTGGCCGGGCCTACCCCTACGAGGGCAACTACTCCACCTACCTGGAGACCAAGGCCGCCCGGCTCAAGGTCGAGGGTGCCAAGGACGCCAAGCGGCAGAAGCGGCTCAAGGACGAGCTCGAGTGGGTCCGCTCCGGCGCGAAGGCCCGCCAGGCCAAGAGCAAGGCCCGCCTGGCGCGCTACGAGGAGATGGCCGCCGAGGCCGACAAGTTCCGGAAGCTGGACTTCGAGGAGATCCAGATCCCGCCGGGCCCGCGCCTGGGCAGCGTCGTGGTCGAGAGCGCCGACCTCACCAAGGGCTTCGGCGACCGGCTGCTGATCGACGACCTGTCCTTCACGCTGCCGCGCAACGGCATCGTCGGCGTCGTCGGCCCCAACGGCGCCGGCAAGACCACGCTGTTCAAGATGCTGGTCGGCGAGGAGAAGCCCGACGACGGCGAGATCAAGGTCGGCGAGACGGTCAAGATCGCCTACGTCGAGCAGAGCCGCAGCGGGATCGACCCGAAGAAGACCCTGTGGGAGGTCGTCTCCGACGGCCTCGACCACATCAAGGTCGGCAACGTCGAGATGCCCTCGCGGGCCTACGTGGCCGCGTTCGGCTTCAAGGGCCCCGACCAGCAGAAGCCGGCCGGCGTGCTCTCCGGTGGTGAGCGCAACCGGCTGAACCTGGCGCTGACCCTCAAGCAGGGCGGCAACCTGCTGCTGCTCGACGAGCCGACCAACGACCTCGACGTCGAGACCCTCACCAGCCTCGAGGGCGCGCTGCTCGACTTCCCCGGCTGCGCCGTCGTGGTCAGCCACGACCGGTGGTTCCTCGACCGCGTGGCCACCCACATCCTCGCCTACGAAGGCGAGTCCACGTGGTTCTGGTTCGAGGGCAACTTCGCCGACTACGAGAAGAACAAGGTCGAGCGGCTCGGCCCGGAGGCGGCGCGCCCGCACCGCGCCACCTACCGCAAGCTCAGCCGCGACTGAAGCCGGTCCCCGTCCTCACGACGGGGCCGCTGACGGCCGGCCGGAGCACCCGCTCCGGCCGGCCGTCGGCGGCTCAGGTCTCGAACGACGAGACGAAGCGCGCCTGCCGCCGCGTCTCGACCGCGCGGGAGCGGTAGGTGCGGCGGACGTGGGCGACCGCGTCGGTGGCCGGTACCCCGTCCAGCACGGCCAGGCACGCCAGGGCCGTCCCGGTCCGGCCGGTGCCGCCCCCGCACGCCAGCTCGACCCGCTCGGTGGCCGACCGCCGCCACGCCTCGGCCAGCGCGGCCCGGAGGTCGTCGGGCGCGCTGGGCAGCCGGAAGTCCGGCCAGCGCACCCAGCGGCTCTCCCAGCCCAGCGCCGGCGGGGGATGGCCCAGCAGGTACACCCCGAACGCGGGGAGCGGCCCGTCGGGCAGCGGCGCGCGCAGGCCGCGGCCCCGCACCCGGCGTCCGGAGGGCAGCACGAGGACGCCCGGTGCGCCGGCGTCCCAGGGATCCACGACCGGCACGCTAGGGCCGCGACGTCCCGGCGGGGAGGTGCGTCGCCGCCCCCGTCGGAGGTGCGGCAGGGTGGAGGCCGTGCGGTACACGGTGCAGGTCCCGATGCGCTGGTCGGACATGGACGCCTACGGCCACGTCAACAACGTCGTCCACCTGCAGTACTTCGAGATGGCCCGCGTCGCGCTGTTCTTCGAGCGGGCGTCGCTGGAGGAGCGGACCGGCCTGCGCCGCGGCACGGTCGTCGCCGCACACGACATCCAGTACAAGCTGCCGGTCGTCTACTCGGCGCGCCCGCTCGACGTGCAGATCTGGGTGTCGGGCGTGCGGGCGGCCGCTTTCACCTGCCACTACGAGGTGTTCGACCACGAGCGGCTCGCCGTCACCGGCAGCACGTTGCTCGTGCCCTTCGACTTCACGATCGACCGCCCCCGCCGGCTGACGCCCGACGAGCGGGAGTTCCTCGGCCGCTGGGCCGACGAGCCCGCCGCCTGAGCGGCCGTCACCCGAGCCGGCTCAGTGGGCCGGCGCCCCGTGCACGACGCCGTGGCCGGCGTGCAGCCAGTCGCGCGGCGGTGCCGTCTCGACCACCCGCTTGCCCAGCGGGAACAGCCCGACGGCGGCGAGCTTGAACGACGCGATCCCGAACGGGATGCCGATGATCGTCACGCAGAAGGCGATGCCGGACAGCACGTGGATCAGCGCCAGCCACCAGCCGGCCACCAGGAACCAGACCAGGTTGCCCACGGCCGAGGCGATCCCGGCACCGGGCGCGCGCACCGTGGTCCGCCCGAACGGCCACACCACGAAGCCGGCCAGGCGGAACGCCGCGATGCCGAAGGGGATGGTCACGATCAGCGCGCAGGCGATCAGCCCGGCGACGGCGTAGGCCAGCGCGAGCACCCAGCCCTGCAGCACCAGCCACACCAGGTTCATCAGCGTCCGGAGTGTGTCCACACCTGTTCGACGGGCCGGGCCGCCGCGGGGTTCCGCCGCACCTCGTGCTCTGCCCCGCCCCGCGGACCAGAGCACGACGGCGCGGAGCACGACGGCGCGGAGCACGACGGCGCGGAGCACGACGGCGCAGAGCACGACGGCGCAGAGCACGACGGCGCGGAGCAGCCGGGTCAGACGAGCCGTGGCACCGGCCGGTCGGCCCCCGTCGGCGCCCCGCGGCGGGCGGCCTCCTCCTCGGACACGGGCCGGACGACGGCGCCCTCGGTGATCTCCGCTCCCTCGAACACCGCCGCGTTGACCCCGCCGCGGTGCACCATCGCCTTCACCAGCCGGGCGCCGGTCAGCCGCTCGAGGTGGGTGCACGGCGGGCAGCGCTTGGCCCCGAACAGCAGCGCGTCGCCGACGGCGAACCACCGGCCCACCAGCGAGGGCAGGTCGATCCCGGTGGTCACCAGGTTGCGGCGGGTGTCCCCGGGCGCCAGCGGCACACCCACCTCCGCGGCCACCGCGGCGACGTCGGCGGCGTCGATGAGCGTCAGCTGCTTCTCCGAGTCGGGGTACTGCGCCCACGTCCCGCCGCCCAGGGCGTAGCGGTCGCCGTCCAGACCCCGCCCGGCCAGCAGCCGCGCCGTCGGCACCCGCCGCATCGGCGCGGCCGCCGCCGGGGAGAGCCAGATCTCGAGCAGGGAGCCAGCGGTCACGGGACCTCCGGGGTGGGCGTGCGCCGGCGGCGCGCGGGAGGGACGTCGTCGGCGCCGCGGGCGTCGAGCGCCTCGCTGACGTCGTGGGCCATCTGCAGGACCTGCACGAGCAGCGGGGCGACCGTCGTCCGCAGCGCGCGGATCCCGCGGGGCGAGCCGCCGCGGGCCGCCTGCGCGGCGCGGATCCGGTCGGCGCGCTCGACCAGCACCGGGATGAACCGCAGCGCCAGGGTGATCACCAGGCCCACCCGCTGCGGCCGCACGCCGACCAGGCGCAGCGGGGCGCAGACGCGCTCGACCACCGCCACCATCGCGCTCACCCGCGTCGTCGCCGTCACCACGGCCGCGGCCAGCACCAGCGTCAGCAGCCGCAGGGCCACGTGCGCGCCGGTGAGGAGGTCCGTGGTCAGCGCGTGGACGACGAGCAGCGCCAGCAGCCACCACACCACCGCCCGCGCCTGCCGGGCGAGGACGGCGACCGGCAGCCGGGCGACGCCGAGCCCCACGGCCACCGTCGCCAGCAGCGCGGCGCCGACCGCCGGCAGCGTCGGCAGGACGAACAGCACGACGGCCAGGACGGCGAGGCCGAGCAGCTTCACGCCCGCCGGCAGCCGGTGGACGACGCTGGCCCGCGGGACGTAGAGGGCGAGGGTCACCGGCCGGCCATCAGTGCGCGGTAGGCGGCCACGGCGGGGCCGGGGGGAGCGTCCTCGACGACGCGGCCGCCGTCCACGACCAGGACGCGGTCGAAGCCGTCGAGCAGGTCGAGCTGGTGGGTGACGACGACCACGTGCTGCGCCAGCCCGTCGACCAGCTCGGCGACCCGGCGGGCGTTGACCAGGTCGAGCAGCGTCGTCGGCTCGTCGAAGACGATCCGGGCCGGCCGCATCACCAGCACGCCGGCGATGGCCAGCAGCTGCTTCTGCCCGCCCGACAGCAGGTGCGCCGGGTGGTCGGCGTGCCCGGCCAGGCCGTAGCGCTCCAGCACCTCGGCGACCCGGGCCGCGCGCTCCTCGGGCGGCACGCCCTGGTTCTCCAGCCCGTAGGCGACGTCCTCGGCCACCGTGGGGTGCACGATCTGCGCGTCGGGGTCCTGGAAGACGAAGCCGACCCGGCGCCGCACGGCGCGCCCCTGTGTCCGGGTGTCCAGCCCGTCGACCAGCACCTGTCCCTCGGTGGGGACCACCAGGCCGTTGAGCAGCCGCGCGAAGGTGCTCTTGCCCGACCCGTTGGCCCCGATGACGCCGACGCGCGCCTCGGTCAGCGTCAGGTCGACGCCGTCGAGCACCACCCGGTCGCCGTACCGGTGCCCGACCCCGCGCAGCTCGACGCCGCGGGCCGGGTCGGCGACGTCGGAGGCGGCGGGCGCCGCACCGGGGCGGCGGAACCTCACCGGGTCGTGGCGGTCCGCCGGGGACGGTCGATGACCGGGTAGCTGCGCCGCACGACGTCGGCGACGGCCGCGGCGACGAAGGCCTTGAACAGGTCACCGGGGACGAACACGGCGGCGCCGGTCCACAGCGCGGTGTCCCACGGCAGACCCGTGACGGCCTTGAGCACCGGGACGCCGATCGCGTAGATCACGACGATGCCGCCGAGGACGTTGAACAGCGTGCCGCGCAGGACGGTGTAGCGGTCCCAGGAGCGCTCGGTCAGCCAGCCGATGACGAAGGCGGCCACCGGCCAGCTGAACAGGTAGCCCGCCGTCGGCCCGGCGAACGGTGCCAGGCCGCCGGCACCGCTGGCCAGCAGGGGCAGGCCGACCGCCACCAGGACCAGGAAGAGCAGCACGGCGAGGAAGCCGCGGCGGGCGCCCAGGATGCTGCCGGCCAGCATGACGCCGAGGGTCTGCGCGGTGATGGGCACCGGGCCGACGTTGACGGCCGGCAGCGTGCCCAGCACCGCGATGATCGCGGCGAACAGGGCGACGTAGGCGAGGTCCCTGGTCTTCACGGCGTCTCCTCCCGAGGCGGCGAGCGCCAGGCCCGCGCGGGTCCCCGCGGAAGGTACCGGAGGGGGAGCGGACCCGGGACGGGGCCCTGGTCAGACGGGGGACAGGCCGCCGGGCGCCTCGTCGGGCCAGCGGTTCTGCATGCTGCGGGCGGCCATCTCCATGTACCCCCACAGCGTCGCGTCCTGCTCCTCGGTCAGGTCGAGGGAGTCGACGGCGTCGCGCATGTGCCGCAGCCACGCGTCGCGCTCGGCCGGGCCGATCGCGAACGGTGCGTGCCGCATGCGCAGCCGCGGGTGGCCACGCTGCTGCTGGTAGGTGGTGGGCCCGCCCCAGTACTGCTGGAGGAACATCCGCAGCCGGGTCTCGGCGCCGTCCCAGTCGTCCTGGGGGTACAGCCGCGCGAGGACCGGGTCGGACCGCACGCCGGCGTAGAAGCGGGCGACCAGCTGCCGGAAGACCGGCTCGCCGCCGACCTCCTCGTAGAAGGTCCGCGCCGTGGGCAGGGACCTGCGCGCCTCGCTCATGACACCGATGGTCCCGCAGCCGGGCCGTCCCCCGCCACGGCGGCCCGGGTCCGGGCGAACCCGAGCAGGGGCGGGACGACGGCGAGCAGCCCGAGCCCGCCGGCCGCGGCGACGACGGCGCCCGGCGGCACCCGCTCGGCCGCCAGGCCCGCGCCGAGCGCCCCGAGGCCCTGGACGCCGTAGAGCCCGCTGACCGCCACCCCGAAGGCGCGGCCGCGGTAGGCCGCCGGCACCGCCTGCACGAACGAGACGTTGAGCGGGATCGTCCACGACGCCCCGAGGCCGGCCACGAACAGCAGCGCCACGACGACCGCGTACGCCCCTCGCCCGGGTCCGGCGGCCACCGCCACCAGCCCGGCCAGCAGCACCGGCGCCAGCGAGAGGGCCACCAGCACCGGCATCAGCCGTTCGCTGCGCGCCGTCCCCAGCAGCCGGGCGACCACCAGGCCACCGACGGTCACCCCCAGGGGGTTGGCCGCCAGGAGCACGCCCAGCTGGGCGGGGCCCTCGCCGAGGGACTCGGTCAGCGGGACGGCGATGCCCTCGGCGGCGTTGGCGAACAGCGTCCCGGTCCACAGCAGCGCGATGATCGACAGCAGGCGGGGCGTCCGGCCGATCAGCCGCAACCCCTCGGCGGCGTCGCGCCACACCGACGACGGACTCCCGTCGCCGACCCCGTCGTCGAGCGCGGCCACCGGGGCCGGCCGGCGCTCCAGGGTCGCGGCGAGCCAGACCGCGGAGACGAGGAAGGTGGCCGCGTCCAGCAGCAGCACCACCGAGGGGTCGAGCACGGTGACCAGCCCGCCGGCGACGACGAAGCCCACCACCTGGGCCACCTGCAGGCTGACGTTGGTCAGCGAGGTCGCCACGGCGTAGCGCTCGCCCTCGAGCACGTCGGCCATCAGCGCCGAGCGGGCCGACTCGAAGGGCGGGGCCAGCAGCGACACCATCAGCAGCAGGACCAGCAGCAGGGCCAGCGGCATCCCGGGCAGCGCCATCGCGGCGACCAGCAGCGCGCGGACGACGTCGCTGGCGATGAGCACGCGGTGCCGTGGGAAGCGGTCGGCGAACGTGGCCAGCACCGGACCGCCGACCGCCCACGGCAGGAAGCTCAGGGCGAAGGTCAGCGCCGACAGCAGCGGCGAGTCGGTGCGCTGGTAGACGAGGACGGTGAGCGCCACCCGGGCGAGCTCGTCGCCGATCGTCGAGAGCGTGTAGGTCCCGAACAGCGGCCGGAACTCGCGGACGGCGAAGACCTCACCGAAGGTGGCCGGGCGACCGTCGCCGGTGTCGCCCTCGCTCACCGGGCACCCACCCCGGTCGGGGCGGCGCCGATCAGCGGCGGCGGGGTCCTGATGCCCTCGGCGACGAAGCGTTCCTTGAGGCGCATCCGCAGCTCGCGGCCGACCCGCCACTGGTCGGCGTTGGTCGAGCGCACCTGCACCCGCATGAAGACGCCCTCGGCCGTGATCTGCTCGACGCCGAGGGACTCGGGCTCGGCCAGCAGCGCCGTCGCCCACTCGTCCTCGGCGTACATCGAGTCGGCGACCTCCTGCATCACCCGGCGGCAGCGCTCGAGGTCGGTGTCGTGGGCGACGGGCATGTCGATGACCACCTGCGCGTAGCCCTGGCTCTTGTTGCCCACCCGCAGGATCTCGCCGTTGCGGGCGTACCAGACGACGCCGTTGACGTCGCGCAGCCGGGTGATCCGGAGCCCGACGGCCTCCACGGTCCCGCTGGCCTCGCCGAGGTCGACGACGTCGCCGACGCCGTACTGGTCCTCGAGGATGATCCCGATGCCGGCGATGAAGTCCTTGATCAGGTTCTGCGCGCCGAACCCCAGCGCCACGCCGACCACGCCGGCGCTGGCCACGATCGGTGCGAGGTTGATCCCGATCTCGCCGAGCACCAGCACGACGGCGATGCCCATGATCACGAACGAGGCGAAGCTGCGCAGGACCGAGCCGATCGCCTCGGCCCGCTGGGTGCGGCGGGCCGCGACCGGCTCCAGCGGGTCGCCGGACCCGGTGGCGCGGTTGCGCAGCGGTCGCAGGATCGTCGGCACCGCTCCGGTGGCCGTGCGGTCGGTCAGCCGGCGGATCGCGCGGTGCACCAGCAGCCGGACGGTCGCGGCGAGGACGACGACGAGCAGGATCTTCGCCGGCTTCTCGATCAGCGCCTCGGCGTTGGTGGCCAGCCAGTCCAGGCCGGACAGCTCGTAGACCTTGGCGCACAGCGTCGTCGGGTCGTCGACGCAGGCGGGGACGTCGTCAGCCGGCCCGCTGTCGGCAGCGGCGAGCACGGAGGGTGAACCGTTCATCACTCACCATGGTGTCAGGTCGGGGCGATCGGTCAGGGACCCGCCGCGCCCCAGCCGGACAGGCCGGTGGCGGCGGCGAGGAAGGCCAGCTGGTCGGCGGCCAGACCCACGGTGCGGCTCACCGCCCGCGCGCCGTGGCCCACCGACGTCTCCCGCCGCAGCACGACCGGCGCCTCGGCGGCGGTGGCCGCCTGCAGGGCGGCGGCCAGCTTGCGGGCGTGCAGCGGGTCGACGCGGGTGTCGGACTCGAAGGTCGTGAACAGCACCGCCGGGTAGGCGGTGCCCTCCCGGACGGCGTGGTAGGGCGAGTAGCCCAGCAGCCAGCCCAGCTCGACCGGGTCGTCGGCGGTGCCGTACTCGTCGTTCCAGGTCCGGCCCAGGCCGAAGCGCTCGTAGCGCACCATGTCGAGCAGCGGGGCGCTGCAGACGACGCCCGCGACCAGGTCGGGCCGCTGGGTGAGGGTGGCGCCCACCAGCAGGCCGCCGTTGGACCCGCCCATCACCGCCAGCTGCGCCGGCGTCGTCCAGCCCCGGGCGACCAGGTGCTCGCCGGCGGCGGCGAAGTCGTCGAAGACGTTCTGCTTGCGCTCGCGCATGCCGGCGCGGTGCCACTCCTCGCCGTGCTCGGAGCCGCCGCGCAGGTTGGCCACCGCCCACACGCCGCCGGCGGCGACCCAGGCCAGCGCCTGCGCCGAGTAGGACGGGGTGAGCGCCACGTTGAAGCCGCCGTAGCCGTAGAGGACGGCCGGCCGCGGGGCGTCCGGCTCGCCGGTCGCGGACAGCACGAACAGGTGCACCGGCGTCCCGTCGGCCGAGGTCGCGTGCGTCTCCACGACGGTGACCGCCGGCACCTCGCCGGCCACGGGGGCGCGCTCGTCCGGCGTCAGCGACTCGGGTGTCGCGGCGTCCCAGCGCAGCACCGACGGCGGCGTCGCGTGGTCGGTGTAGCCGACCCACGCGGTGGTGCCGCCCTCCGGCGGTGCGCTGACGCCCGAGACGTTGCCGGCGCCGAGGCCGGTCACGTCGGCCAGCCGCCCGGACCCGTCCCCGGCCCACACGGTGAGCCGGTCGGTGGCGTCGACCGAGTGGACGGCGAGCACCCGCAGCCACCCCTCGGGGTCGTCGACGAGGGCGACGTCGGACAGGACGCCGTCCGCCTGCTCCGGGACGACGTCGCGCCACGCCTCCGGCGCCCAGGTCGCGGGGTCGGCGGGGTCGGCGACGGCCAGCCGCCAGCGCGGGGTGCCGCGGTCGCTCGTCAGCCACAGCCGGCCGTCGCGGGCGACCCAGGCCGCGGTCTGGGCGTCGACGCCGACCTGCAGGTCCTGCAGGGGTGGGCGGGTGCCGGGGACGGAGCCGCCGAGGTCGGCCAGCCAGACGTCGTCGCGCGGTGCGGTCCCCGCCGAGGCCGAGACGACCAGCCAGCGGCCGTCGGCGCTGGTCCGCACCCCGTAGTAGTTGGTGGGGTCGAGACCCTCGCCGTGCACCAGGACGTCGCCGCCGGGGTCGGCGCCGACGCGGTGGCGCCACACCCGCCGGTGGAACTGCTCCTCCCCCGCGGGCACCTGCTCCGGCGCCAGGCGGCGGACGTAGAAGAGCTCCTCCCCGCCGGGCAGCCAGGCGACGGGGGAGTAGCGGCAGCGGTCGACCGGCCCGTCGAGCTGCTTCCCGGTGGCGACGTCGAGGACGTACAGCCGCGACTCCTCGTCGCCTCCGGTGGACAGCTGGTAGGCCAGCCGGTCGCCCTCCCAGGACGGCGACCAGGCGTCGAGCGTCGTCGTACCCGACGGGTCCACGGCCATCGGGTCGACCAGCACGCGGAGGGTGCCGTCGGGCTCGCGGACCCGGAGGACGGCGTGCTCCTGGCCGGGGTCGCGACGGGTGGAGAAGGCCCGCCCGCCGCGGTGCACCGGGACGCCGACGGCGCCGGCGTGCACGAGCTGCTCCAGGCGGGCGGCGAAGTCCGCGCGCAGCGGGAGGGCGCCGAGGACGTCGGCGGCCAGGGCGTCCTCGGCCGCCGTCCAGGCCCGGGTACGCGGGTCGTCGGGGTCCTCGAGCCAGCGGTAGGGGTCGGTCACGCGGTGGCCGTGCAGGTCCTCGACCAGGTCGAGCTTCTCGGCGTGGGGGTGGCGCACCCGGTCCACCGTAACGGCGGCCGCGGCCCGCTCCCGGACGTCCCGGTTCCTGCACCCGGGCTTCCCGCGCGCGCCGGAGGGCCTGACCGGGGCAGGATGGGGAGGCCCGCGGGCCGCCCCGGTACGGCGGTCCGGGCGTCCGGAGGTGATCCGTGCCGCGTTCTGCGCCCGGGTCGGTCGCAGGCCATCCAGGTCCGCGCCGCGACCCCGTCGTCCGACCCCGGCTGCCCGTGCCCTCGTCCGGCACCACGGCGGCCACGCTGCTGCTCAACGCCACCTACGAGCCGCTGTGCGTGGTCTCCAGCCGCCGCGCCATCGTGCTGGTGCTCGCCGAGAAGGCCGAGCCGGTGGACACGGCCGCGGAGATCGTGCACGCCGAGCGGCTCAGCCTCGCCGTCCCCGTGGTCGTGCGGCTGACCCGCTACGTGCGGGTGCCCTACCCTGCGCAGGTGCCGCTCTCGCGCCGGGCGGTGTTCACCCGCGACGGGCAGACGTGCGTCTACTGCGGCGGGTCGGCCACCAGCATCGACCACGTCGTGCCGCGCAGCCGCGGCGGGACGCACACCTGGGACAACGTCGTGGCCGCCTGCCGCCGGTGCAACCACACCAAGGCCGACCGGTCGCTGGCCGAGCTGGGGTGGAAGCTGCCGAACCCGCCCCGCACCCCGAGCGGGGCGGCGTGGCGGCTGCTCGGGGCGCGCACCGTCGACCCCCGCTGGCGCGAGTGGCTCGGCGTGCCGGAGAGCGTGAGCGCATGAGGGAGGACCCTCTGCCGCCCACCACCCGCACGCTCGCGGCGGGGCCCTGCAGGGGGCCTCTCCGGTGACCTCGCCGGGGACGGCGCGGCGGCTGTGGGCGCTCGGCGAGCCGTACCACGCGCTCACCTACTTCGCCGACGAGGCCCGGGCGGCCGGGGAGGCCGCGGGGCTGCGCGGCTTCTGGGCGGTCTACTTCGCCCTGCGGGCGGCGCCGCTCGGCCCGGTGGGGTCGGAGGTCGTGACGGCGACCTTCTACAACTTCGCGCCGGCCTTCGTCGCCCGCCGGGTGCCCGGGGTGTGGTCGTCGGTGACCCCGGCCGCGGCGCTCGACGCGCGGCTGGCCGGCGTGGACGCCGCGGTGCGCCGGGTGCTGGGGGAGTGGGCGACCTCGGCGGAGGCGCGCGAGGCGGCGGAGCTGGCCGGGGTGGCAGCGGCGGCGGTCGACCTGCCCGGGCGGCCGCTGGCGGCCGCCAACGCGGGACTGGACCGGCCCGGTGAGCCGCACCTGGCGCTGTGGCAGGCGCTGACGACGCTGCGCGAGCACCGCGGGGACGGGCACGACGCGGCCCTGCTCGACCGCGAGGTGTCCGGCGTCGGCGCGCACGTGCTGGCCGCGGCCGCCGGCCGCACCGACCGGGAGTGGTTGCAGCGCGCCCGCGGCTGGGACGACGAGGCGTGGACGGCCGCGGCCGAGGAGCTGTCCGCCCGCGGCTGGCTCGACGGCGAGGAGCTCAGCGCGGAGGGACTGGCCATGGTGACGGCCATCGAGGCCGACACCGACCGGCTGGCGCTCGGGCCGTGGCGGGCACTCGGCGACGCCGGCTGCGACCGGCTGGCCGAGCTGCTGACCCCGGTGCGCCGCGCCGTCGTCACCGCCGGGCTCTTCCCCGACCGCAACCCGATCGGCGCCCCCGACCCCTCCTGACCCGGCACGGGAACCGGTGCACACGCCTCAGCGCCTCGGGACGGGTCTGTCGGTCCCCTGCCTCGTGGACCAGGCGACGCGCAGTGCCTCAGGTGCGCACCTGACGAACCGCGACCGACCCGTTGGACAACATCTGGTGTTCCGCGTGGGGCTGGTGTGACAGGTGAGCACCGGCGCATCCGCGCAGGTCGTTCCGCGTGTCAGAGAGCTACCCGGCCGAAGCCGTCTCTCTAAGTTGCGATCAACTCGCTCAGCGTGAGCGACGCCACGGAGAGGCGCCCACCCATGTCCACGCACACCCTGTCCCGCCACCACCACCGCTGGGGGACCGCCCGCGTCGGCGTCGTCGGCCTGGCCGTCATGGCGTCCATGGGGCTGGCGATGCCGTCCGCCGGTGCCGCGCCCGCCGTCGCCCTCCCGCTCGAGCCCGGCGAGGTCCTCCTGTCCGCCTTCCCGGTCGAGAACGCCGGGGCGATGGACGCCATGGGTGAGCCCACCGGCGCCGGCCCGACCGAGGTCGCGGTCCAGTACGGCGACACGCTCACCGTGCAGTTGCCGTCGTACCTGGACACCACGGACGTCGTGGTGATGCTGGGGCGGGACGACGACGGCAACGGCAGCGACGAGACGACCTACTCGTCGGAGCCCGGCGCGCCCACGCCGCTCGGCGTGACCGGTG
This sequence comes from Geodermatophilus maliterrae, assembly GCF_041018925.1. Classification (NCBI taxonomy): domain Bacteria; kingdom Bacillati; phylum Actinomycetota; class Actinomycetes; order Geodermatophilales; family Geodermatophilaceae; genus Geodermatophilus; species Geodermatophilus maliterrae. The sequence goes on along the minus strand of NZ_JBFNXQ010000006.1, from coordinate 73,221 downwards.
AAGGAACCAGCAGCATCGCAATCACCCTGCCGAACAACGCCCCGGTCGACGGCGCGCTGGGCACGCTGACCCTCGAGGGCCTCACGACCACCACTGCGTTGGGGCCGGAGTACACGTCTGACGGCGTGGTGGAGTACCTGCTCGAGTTGAACACCGAGGCGCTCGCTGACGAGACGCTCGAGCCCGAGGTGCTCGCGCTGTCCTCGGAGCCCTGCGACCTCACCTCGGCCACTCCCTGTCCCGTCACGGCGACGGCCGGCACCGTGGTCACGCTCGACCTGACCGCCGGCTCGGCGCTCCGGGACCTCGGCCTCACCGACCTCACCGGCGTGGAGGTCGCCCTCCAGGCCCTCGACGCCACCGGGAACCCCGTGGGTGCCCCGGTGGCGCTCACCGTCCAGGTCACCGGCTCGACGGCGACCTTCGAGATCCCCGCCGGGACGGCGGCCGGGTCCTACGGCCTCCTCATCGGCCAGCCGACCCCGACCGGCGTCTCCCTGGTCCTCGCCGACCTCGTCGTCGCCGCGCCGGCCGCCGCGCCGGTCGCCGCCCCGCCGGCCACCGCGGCACCCAGCACGCAGGCCGTCGCCGGCAACGTCGGGCTGCGCTCGAACACCGGCGTCACGGCCCCGGCCACCGGGAGCAGCACCGGCACCGTCGCCGCGGGGGCCGGCCTGCTGCTCCTCGCCGGCGCCGGTGGCCTCGCCGTCGCCCGCACCCGCCGCCGTCCGGCGGTCGAGACCGGGACGGACGAGGTCTGATGCGGCCGGGGCGGCGCACCGCCACGATCGCGGCGGTCGCCGCCCTGGGGATCGCCGGGAGCGCCGTACTCGCCGTCGGCCTGACCGACGGCTGGCAGCCGGTCGCGGCCACCGGGTCCTCGCCCCCGGTGGCCGTGGCCGGCGCCCCGGCCGAGCCGGCGCAGCCGACGCTCCCACCGGAGGGGACGACGCTGCCGACCCCGTCGTCGGACGTCCACGTGACCGTCCCCGCGGTGGGCCTGGACCTGCCCGTGCTGCCGCTGACCCCGGCCGGCGGCGTCATCAACCCCCCGGCCCTGACCGCGGCCTACTGGATCGAGCCCTACGGCGACCCGGTCGGCACGGCCGGGGAGGCGGACAACACGCTCTACCTGGCCGCCCACGCGACCGGCACCGGTGAGTACGGCTTCGACTCCCTGGTGGACGCCGACTCGGGGGGTAGCACCCTCATCCCGGGCGACGTGGTCGAGGTCAGCACCCCGGGCGGGACGGTCGACTACACCGTCCAGCGGACCGAGCGGGTGGCCAAGGGCGAGCTGCCCGACGCGACCGACGTCTGGGAGGCGGCACCGGGACGGCTGGTGCTCATCACCTGCTTCCAGCGCGACACCACGCGAGCGGCCACCGAGAACCTGGTGGTCTTCGCGCAGTCCTGACCGCGCACCCACGGACGCCCCGGCCGTGCACCTCCGCGGAGGTGCACGGCCGGGCGTCTGCGGTGAGTGCGGAGACACCCCGTGCGTCCCCGCGGGGTGCGCGCTCAGGTCACGCGGGCGCGCTCCTCGGGGTAGCCGGTCCAGCCGCCGTCCTCGAGCAGCCCGCGGAAGCGGTCGACGGCGTCCCAGACGTCGACGAAGCGGGTGTAGAGCGGCGCCGGGCCGAACCGGACGCGGTCGGGCGTGCGGAAGTCGGGGACGACGCCGCGGTCGACCAGCGCCTGGGTCAGCTGCCACGCCGCCGGGTGGGCGAGGGTGACGTGCGCGCCGCGCCGGGCGGGGCCGCGCGGGCTGGCGAGGGCGACGCCGTGCGCCGCCAGGTGCTCGTCGGCCAGGGCCACCAGCAGGCCGGTCAGCGCTCGTCCCTTGGCCGCCAGCCGGTCGATCCCGGCCTCGGCCACCAGCCGCGCGCCCACCTCCACCGCGGTCGCCGCCAGCACCGGCGGCGTGCCGGCGGCGAGGCGCCCGATCCCCGGCACCGGGTCGTAGACCGGGCCCATGGCGAACTGGTCGCGCTGGCCGAACCAGCCCCAGATCGGCTGGCGCAGCGACTCCTGCAGCTCCCGCCGCACGTAGAGGAAGGCCGGCGACCCCGGCCCGCCGCACAGGTACTTGTACGTGCAGCCGACGGCGAGGTCGACGCCGTTCGCGGTCAGGTCGAGCGCGACGGCGCCGGCCGCGTGCGAGAGGTCCCACAGCACCAGGGCACCGGCGTCCCGCGCCGCGGCCGTCACCGCCGCGACGTCGGCCAGCGCCCCCGACCGGTAGGCCACCGCCGACAGCACGACGACGGCGACCCGCTCGTCCAGGGCAGCGCCCAGCACGGCCGGGTCGAGCCCCGCGTCGAGATCCGCCGGCACCTCCCGCACCGCCATGCCCCGCGCCGCGGCCACCCCGGCGACGACGTAGCGGTCGGTGGGGAAGTCGTCGGCGCAGCACACCAGCACGTCGCGGCCCGGGCGGGCGCCGGCGGCGGCCACCAGCAGCTGGTAGAGGTCCACGGTGGTGGAGTCGGCGATCAGCACCTCGCCGGGGCGCGCACCCAGCACTCCGGTGCCGACGACGTCGCCGACGCGGGTGCCGACGTCGATCCACGACGCCCACGACCCGACCAGCCCGCCGCCCCACTCCTGCTCGGTCACCCGCGCCAGCGCCGCCGGCGTCTCCCGCGGCATCCGGCCCAGCGAGTTGCCGTCGAGGTAGAGCAGCCGCCCCGGTCCGTCGTCGTCGGTGCCGGCGAACCGTGCGCGGAACCCGGCCAGCGGGTCGGCGGCGTCGAGCGCCCCGGCGGCGGCGCGGGTGAGGTCCACGGCGCCTGTCTACCGGTCGCCGCTAGCGTCCCCGACCGTGACCGGCACACAGCTGCACGAGCTCACCGCGCTGGAGCAGGCGGCCGCCGTCCGCGCACGGGAGGTGAGCCCCACCGAGCTCGTCCGCCACGCCCTCGCCCGCGTCGAGGCCCTCGACGCCGGCCTCGGCGCCTTCGTCACCGTCACGCCCCAGCGGGCGCTGGCCGCGGCCGCGGAGGCCGACTCCCGGGTGCTGCGCGGCGGGGAGCTGCCGCCGCTGCTCGGCGTCCCGACGGCGATCAAGGACCTCAACAACACCGCCGGCGTCCGCACCACCTTCGGCTGCACGGTGTTCGCCGACTTCGTGCCCGAGGTCGACGACGCCGTCGTCGGCAAGCTGGCCGCGGCGGGGACGATCAGCCTGGGCAAGACCAACACCCCGGAGTTCGGCTTCCCCTGCTACACCGACAACGACCTCGTCGGACCGGCCCGCTGCCCGTGGGACCCCACCCGGCTGGCCGGCGGGTCCAGCGGCGGCGCGGCGGTGGCCGTCGCGGCGGGAATGGTGGCGGTGGCGCAGGGCAGCGACGGCGGCGGCTCCATCCGCATCCCGGCCAGCGTCAACGGCCTGGTGGGCATCAAGCCGAGCCGCGGCCGGGTGAGCAACGCCCCGCTCGGCGGCGACGTCACCGGCCTGGGCACCAACGGCCCGCTGGCCCGCACCGTCCGCGACGCCGCGGCGGTGCTGGACGCCATGGCCGGCCCGGTGACCGGCGACGCCTCGTGGGCGCCTCCGCCACCGCCGGGGGAGACGTTCCTCGGCTACGCCGGCCGGCCGGTCGGCCGGCTCCGGATCGGCCGGACGCGGGAGTCGCCGATGCCCGGCGCCGTCCTCGACGCGGAGGTCGCCGCCGCCTTCGACGACGCCGCGCGGCTGCTCGAGGACCTCGGTCACGAGGTGGTCGACGTCCCGGCCGGCCTGTTGGGCCCGGACGTGCTCGCCGCCTTCGAGCGGGTGTGGTCGCTGTCGGGGACGACGCTGCCCGTGCCGCCCGGGCGGGTGGGGGAGCTGCGGCCGCTGACCCGGGCGCTGCGTGCCCGCGGCCTGGCGCTGTCGGCGCGGGGGGCGATGGAGGCGCTCACCGCGCTGCGTCTCTTCTCCCGCCGTTACGTGCAGGCCACCCACGGCTTCGACGTCCTCCTGGCGCCGGTGACCACGATGACCCCGCGCCCGCTCGGCTGGTTCGACGCCGACGGCGACGGTGCCGCGGACTTCGAGCGGCAGAAGGCCTACGCCGCCTTCACCGCCCTCTACAACGTCACCGGGCAGCCGGCGGTGAGCCTGCCGCTGTGGTGGACCGACGACGGCCTGCCGATCGGCACGATGCTCGTCGGGCGGCCCGCCGACGAGGCCACGCTGATCGCGCTCTCGGCCCAGCTGGAGGCGGCCCGGCCGTGGTTGCGACGCCACCCGCCGGGTTGGGACACGAACGCGTAGTCCAGGGGTCGTGGCGGTAGGTTGTCCGGCGTGACCGTCGTCGAGACCCTGCTCGTCTTCCTGGGTGCCCCGCTGGCCGTCTACCTCCTGCTGTGGGCGTTCACCTACCTGCCCGGCGGGCGGCAGCGCAAGGGCGTGCAGTACAAGCCGGGACAGCCCTGGGACCACGAGCCGGTCTGGTACGAGCCCCAGCCGGCCAACGCCCCGTCGCACACCGCGGGCGAGGGCGACACCCAGGCGGTCGGGTCCTCGCTGTACGGCGAGACCGCGGGCATCGGCTCGTCGGACGGCCACCGTGCCCTGCCCGCCGGGTCGCAGGGCGCCACCGCGGTCTCGGCCGGCGCCCCCGTTCCGGCGGCCGGCGGCCCGCTCGGCGGCGCCCGCGGGACCTGGTGACCGCACCGCGATGACCGCCTGCACCCCCACCCACCCCGCGACCGTCCCCGGAGGCCGGCGATGACCCGCGTCCTGCACGCCGAACCCCACGACACCGGGACGAAGGACACCGCGCCCAACCGGGCCGACGAGGCCTACGACACGGTCTTCAGCTACCGGGAGCTGGCCCGGCTCGACGAGGCGCTCACCATGTCCTCGCGCGAGACCGGCCTGCGCTTCACGCTCTACATCGGCGACCTCGGGCCGCAGACCCGCCTGCGCGCCGAGGAGCTGCACGCCCGCGGCGGCGACCCGGCCGACTCCGTGCTCCTGGCCGTCTCGCCCGGGCAGCGGGTCATCGAGGTGGTCACCGGCTCCTCCGCCGCCCGCCGGCTGCCCGACCGCGCCTGCGCCCTGGCCGTGCTGTCGATGACCAACTCCTTCTCCGCGGGCGACCTCGTGGGCGGCATCGTCAACGGTCTGCGGCAGCTGTCCGACCAGGCCGGCCACCCCCTCGGCGCGCACACGCGCTGAGGGGAGGACCGCCTCGCGGGCTCGGGGTGCGCGTCCGAGTGCCTTCGTAGCGCTGCCGGCACCACCGGCGTGCAGGCGGAGAGGGGCCCGGGGACGACGTCCCCCGGGCCCCTCTCGTCCGTCCTCAGCTCTCCGCGGCGTCCCGCTGCCGGGCGTGCAGGGCGCGGGCGATGCCGTCGCGGCCCTCGGTGACCAGCCGGCGCAGGGGCGCGGGGTGGTCCTCCTCGGCCAGCCACGCGTCGGCGGCCTGCAGCGTGCGCTCCTCGACCACCGGCGGGAAGAGGTACTGGACGGCGTTCTTGGCGATCTCGCCGGGACGCCGTTCCCACATCGGGCCGATCTCGGCGAAGTAGCGGTCGACGTAGGGCGCCGTCAGCTCCCGCTGGGCCGGGTGCCAGAAGCCGGCCACCAGCGCCTCGTGCACGGCGTTCGGGACGTCCGCGTCGTGGAACGCCCGCTTCCACGCCTCCTCCTTGGCCTCCGCCGTGGGCCGCAGCGCCCGCGCGGTCGCCGCCCGGCGCACGCCGGTGGCGGTGGCGTCCCGCTCGGCCTCGGCGTCGATCTGGGCATCGGCTGCCGCGCCGATGGCCACCAGGCCGTTGAGGAAGGCCCACCGGGCGTCGGCGTCCACCGAGAGTCCCTCGACCACCCGCGAGCCGTCGAGCAGGCCGCGCAGCACCGCGGCGTGCGCCTCCGTCCGGGCCGCCGCCGACAGCGTGCGCGACCACTGCAGCTGCTCGTCGCCGCCCGGCCCGGCCGCCTCCAGCGCCTGCAGCGCCTTGTCGGCCAGCGCCGTCCACCCCGTCGGGGCCCACGCCGGGTCGGCGTAGGAGGTCAGCGCCGTCTGCACGCGGGCCAGCAGCGACTGCACCACGCTGATCTCGGTCTCGGCGTCGATGCCGGCCAGGACCAGCTGCACCCACTCGCGGGCGGGCAGCTCGGCGTCGCGGGTGGTGTCCCAGGCCGCCGCCCAGCACAGCGCACGGGGCAGCGAGTCGGGCATCACGCCGATGTCGGTGCGCAGCGTGGCCAGCGAGCGCTCGTCGAGGCGCAGCTTGGCGTAGGTGAGGTCGTCGTCGTTGACCAGCACGAGGTCGGCCGCCGGGTGGCCCACCAGGTCGGCGACCTCGGTGCGCGCGCCGTCGACGTCCAGCTCCACCCGCGTGCTGCGCGTCAGCCCGCCGGGCCCGCGGTCGTAGAGACCGACGGCCAGGCGGTGCCGGCGCAGCACCGGGTGCTCGGGGACGGCGGTCTGCTCGATGGCGAAGGACGCGTAGCGGCCGTCGTCGGTGAGCTCGTACACCGGCCGCAGGGTGTTGACCTGACTGGTCTCCAGCCACTGCGCGGACCACTCGGTGAGGTCGCGTCCGGTGGCCTCCGACAGCGGGTCGAGCAGGTCGGCCAGCGTGGTGTTGCCGTACTCGTGGGTGCGGAAGTAGCGGCGGATGCCGGCGAGGAACTCCTCCCGGCCGACGTAGGCCACCAGCTGCTTGAGCACCGAGGCGCCCTTGGCGTAGGTGATCCCGTCGAAGTTCACCTCGACGGCGGCGACGTCGACCATGTCGGCGGCGATCGGGTGGGTCGAGGGCAGCTGGTCCTGCGCGTAGGCCCAGGCCTTCTCGGTGTTGGCGAACGTCGTCCAGGCGGTCGTGTACTCGGTGGCCTCGGCCTGGCACAGCGTGCTGATGTAGGTGGCGAAGGACTCGTTGAGCCACAGGTCGTCCCACCAGCGCATGGTCACGAGGTCGCCGAACCACATGTGCGCCAGCTCGTGCAGCACCGTCTCCGCGCGCCGCTCGTAGCGGGCCCGGCTGGTCCTGGAGCGGAAGACGTAGTCCTCGAGGATGGTCACCGCGCCGGCGTTCTCCATGGCCCCGGCGTTGAACTCGGGCACGAAGAGCTGGTCGTACTTGTCGAACGGGTACGGGTAGTCGAAGACACGGTGGAAGAAGTCGAAGCCCTGCCTGGTCACGCGGAACAGCTCGTCGGGGTCGAGGTGCTCGGCCAGCGAGGCGCGGCAGTACAGGCCGAGCGGGATGCCCTCGTGGTCGTCGGTCACCCGCGCGTAGGGCCCGGCGATCAGCGCGACGAGATAGGTCGACAGCCGCTTCGTGGGCTCGAAGTGCACCAGCTGCGAGCCGCCCGGGCCGGCCTCGATGGTGCGCCCGCCGGCGTTGGAGACGACCTGCCAGTCGAACGGCGCGACCACGTGCACCGCGTGGCTGCCCTTGAGGTCGGGCTGGTCGAAGCAGGCGAAGACGCGCTTGGCGTCGGCCGGCTCGAACTGCGTGTAGAGGTAGACCTGCCCGTCCTCGGGGTCCTCGAAGCGGTGCAGGCCCTCGCCGGAGTTGGAGTAGCGGCAGTGGGCGACGACCTCGAGCGTGTTGTCGGCCGCGAGGTCGGGCAGCGGCAGGCCGCCCTCCTCGGTGTAGGTGCCGACGTCGAGCGCCACCCCGTTGAGCGTGGCCGAGTGCACCCGCTCGGCGACCAGGTCGATGAACGAGCTCGCGCCCGGCTCGCGGCAGGTGAAGCGCACGGTCGTCGTCGAGGCGAAGGTGCCCGTGCCCGGGCGCCCGGTGCCGTCGGTGAGGTCGAGGGAGAGGTCGTAGCTGTCGACGGCCAGCAGCCGCGCGCGGGCGGCGGCGTCGTCGCGGGTCAGGTTGGGTACGGCCACGCCCGGCAGCTTCCCACGGCGCGCGGACACGCCCGGCGACGCGGGGAACAACCGCCCGGCCGGGGCACTTGCCAGCGGACAGCGGGTCCGGCGGGACAGGCGGCCGGACGACGACGAGAGCGAAGGTGAGCGATGACCGAGGCAGTGCAGAGCGCCCCGACCACGGCACGGGTGGACTTCTGGTTCGACCCGCTCTGCCCGTGGGCCTGGCTGACCAGCCGCTGGGTGCTGGAGGCCGCGAAGGTGCGTGACATCGACCTGCACTGGCACGTCATGTCCCTGGCGGTGCTCAACCGCGGCCGCGACCTGCCCGAGGAGTACCAGCAGATGATGGAGCAGGCGATCGGCCCGGTGCGGGTGGCGATCGCCGCCGCCCAGCACCACGGCGACGAGGTCCTCGGCGACCTCTACACCGCCATGGGCACGTTGCGGCACCACGAGGGCGAGGAGCTCGAGGACATCATCGCCCCGGCGCTCGAGCGGGTCGGCCTGCCGGCGTCGCTGGCCGAGGCCGCGACCTCGACCGACTACGACGAGGCGCTGGAGAAGAGCCACCACGCCGGCATGGACCCGGTCGGCGACGACGTCGGCACGCCCGTCGTGCACATCGACGGCGTCGCGTTCTTCGGCCCCGTGATCAGCAAGGTGCCCACCGGCGAGGACGCCGGCAAGGCCTTCGACGGCGCCGTCCTGCTGGCCAACCTCCCCGACTTCTGGGAGCTCAAGCGCACCCGGACGTCCGGCCCCGACATGGACTCCGTGCCCGCCGACGCCCTCGAGCTCACCCGGCGTTGAGCCTCCGGTGCACCCCGGTGGACCGGTTCGGTCCACCGGGGTGCACCGCGGGCGGGCTGGCATGCTCATCCCGTGCCGCGACCCGTCCGCCAGCGCATCCTGATCACCGGTGCCAGCTCCGGCCTCGGCCGCGGCATGGCGCAGCGCTTCGCCGCGAGGGGCCGCGACCTGGCGCTCGTCGCCCGGCGCACGCACCTGCTGGAGGAGCTGCGGAACGAGCTGCTGGCCGCCCACCCCGGCACCCGGGTGGTCACCGCCGCCATGGACGTCGACGACGCCGAGGCCGTGGCCCGCGGCGTCCCGGAGCTGGCCGCCGAGCTCGGCGGCATCGACCGCTTCGTGGCCAACGCCGGGATCGGCAACGGCACCCCCGTCGGCACGGGGGCCGCCGCGACCAACCGGGCCATCCTGGCCACCAACGTGCTGGGCACCCACGCGCAGTGCGAGGCCGCCGTCGAGCTGTTCCGCGCCCAGGGCGCGGGCCACCTCGTGCTCATCAGCTCCGTGGCGTCGGTCCGCGGCATGCAGGGCACCCGCACCGCCTACGGCGCGAGCAAGGCCGCGCTCAACGCCCTGGCCGAGGGCATCCGCGCCGACCTGCTCGGCACCGGCATCCGGGTGACCACGGTGCTGCCCGGCTACATCGAGACCGACATCAACGTCGGCCGCCGCGGCCCGTTCACCGTCGACCTCGACACCGGCGTCGACGCGCTGGTCGCCGCCATCGAGCGCGAGCCGGTGCGCGCCTACGTGCCCGAGTGGCCCTGGCGGCCGGTCTCGGCGCTGCTGCGGGTGCTGCCGCTGCCGGTGCTCCGCCGGCTCACCTGAGACTCACCCGGACGGCGTCGTCTCGAGGAAGCGGCGAACCCGCGTGCCGACGACGTCGGGCGCGTGTTCGTCGGGCGCGTTGTGATCCAGGCCGTCGAGGAGCTCGATCGACGCGCTCGGGAGGACCGCGCGCAGGTGCTGCAGGGTGTCCACGGTCGCTGGCTGCGGGCTCCGGCTGCCGCCGAGCAGCAGCACCTGCGCGGCGACGGCCGCGAACGCGGTGAGGTCACCGTCGAGGCGACGGACCTCCTCGTGCTCCGCGAGGTTGCTCGCCAGCAGCGGCTCCATCCGCCGCCACTGCGGCGCGCGGACGACCAGGCGCAGGACGGTGCGCAGGTACCAGAGGGGGAGCCGCGCGACCGGACCGGGCGCATGGCCCGAGCCGCGGACGAAGTGCGCGAAGGCCCCACGAGGGTCGCCGACCCCGAGCAGCTCCCGGTACCGGGGCATCCACGCCGTGGGGATCGAGCCGCCGACGGAGACGCCGGGTTCGTAGACGGCGATCCGGTCGAAGACCGGGGCGCGTGCGGCGGTCCGCAGCGCGACCAGACCGCCGTAACTGTGCCCGAAGACGCGCACCGCCCCGGTGCTCGCCTGCAGCGCGAGGACGTCGTCGCACTCCCGGGCGATCGAGTGGTCCGGTCCCTGGGGTCCGCTCGAGCCGCGGCCCCGTCGGTCGATCAGGTGCACGCTGAACCGCGGGGTCAGCGACCGGGCCAACGGCAGGTAGTCCTCGGCCGTGCGCATCCTCCCGCCGACCAGGATCACCGGGTCGCCCTGGCCGACGGTCAGGAAGGCGATGGTGGTGCCGTCCGCCGATGTGACGGTGCTCGGCCGTGGCGCCGCTGTCACGACGCACGCCCGGCCGTCCCGGTGACGCCGGGCTCGAGGGCGGCGAGCAGCTGCCGGGTGTGCCGTGGGTGCTCCTCGTAGGGCACGCCGCTGCTCTCGACGAGCGCCACCAGCCGGCCTTCCAGTGCGTCGCGGCAGCGGTCGACCAGCTCCTCGCCGGCGGGGGTCAGCTCGAGGCGCCGCCGGTTCCCGCCGGTCGCGGCCGCGTCGGCCGCGGGCAGGCCTTCGTCGACCAGCACCGCCGCCATGCGGCTGACCGACGGTTCGGTCAGGCCCAGTCGGTCGGCCAGCGCCCGCTGCGTCGTGCTGCCCGACGCCCCGACGGTGTGGAGGGCCCGGAAGCGCCGGTACGACACGTCGTGCTCGGCTCGGAGGATGCGGTCCGCCGCCCGGTCGAGTCGGGCCGTCAGGGAGTGGAGGGCGTAGCTGAGATCCGGCTCCACGAACTCAACTCAGCACGCTGAGTTGGCAATGCAAGGGGACGCTCGCGCGCGAGCACGCTCACCAGCAGATCCGCATCGGGCGGCCGCGGGCGTCGATCGCGCCGTCCCCGACGCACTCCGCGGCGCCGTCGGCGACCCGCCGGGCCGACCACGCCGCGGCGCAGGCGTCCAGCGCGTCGACGAGGGGCACCCCCGGAGGCGAACCGGCGAGCGCGTCGAGGACGTCGACGACCGGCTCGAGCGCCCGGATGCGCTGGGCCTGTCCGCGCGCGCCCGACTTCGGGTCGCCCACCCGGTCGTCCAGCGCGCGGAAGGCCAGCTCCGGGTGCACCTCGACGACGTGCCCGAGCGGCGGGTCGCCGAGGGCGTCGTCGAGGGCCGCGATCGAGCGCACCAGCTGGAAGGACTGGGCCGACAGCGAGCGGCCCCCCGTCGCCTCGACCGACAGCCGGCGCGCCTCGGCGTAGTCGCGGGCGCGCAGGACCGCCCGCACCGGCGCGGGGAACACCGAGCTGCCGGCGCGGCCGAGGCGGCGCCGCGCCGCCACGTCACAGGCCCGCACGCCGTCCTCGGACAGCCCGATCGGCATGTCGATGCCGACCACCTCGACGTCCGGCACCGCGAGGACGGCGGCGACGTCGGCCAGCGCCAGCAGCGTCACCGACCGGCCCTCGAGCAGTGCGCCGACCCATGCCCCGCGCCACCCGTCCACCCCGAGCACCGGCACGCCCCGACCCTGACAGACTCGGGTCCATGCGCGTCTTCGTGGGGACCGATCACGCCGGGCTGGAGTTCAAGGAGCACCTCAAGCAGGCGCTCACCGACGCCGGGCACGAGCCGGTCGACTGCGGTGCCTTCGAGTACGACGCCCAGGACGACTACCCGCCCTTCTGCTTCGAGGTCGGCGAGCGCGTCGTCGTCGAGCCCGGCACCCTCGGCGTCGTCATCGGCGGCTCGGGCAACGGGGAGCAGATCGCGGCCAACAAGGTGCCCGGGGTCCGCGCCGCCCTGGTGTGGAACCGGGAGACCGCGGAGCTCGCCCGGGCGCACAACGACGCCAACGTCTGCGCGATCGGTGCCCGGCAGCACTCCGTCGAGGAGGCCACCGAGCTGGTGCTGCACTTCCTGGCCGCACCGTGGAGCGGCGAGGAGCGGCACGTCCGCCGGATCGGCCTGATCCACGACTACGAGCAGAACCGGCACCGCCCGGCCGGCGGCCTGCCCACCCGCGGGGACGTCGTCTAGAAGGGGTCGGGGCACCACGGGGTCACCGGCCACGAGAACGCCGTCGCCGCCAGCGCGACCGCCCCGGGGCTCACCTCGGTGACCCGCCCGGCCGCGTGCAGCGTGCCCAGCGAGACGCCGCCGAGGTAGGCGGCGGCCAGCGCACCGGCGTCCACGACGAGGTCGGGGTCGAGGTCGGTACGGCCGCAGTAGCCACCGGCCGGGTGCCCGGCCACCCGCCAGCGCCCCTCGTTCCAGGGACAGAACTCGTCGCGCACGTCGACCACCAGGTCGATCGGCGTGGGGTAGCGGCGCGCCGACAGCGCCCGGTCGACGTCGACGAGCCGCAGCCACAGCCCGTCGACCGGCCGGGGGAGCAGGGCGCGCGCGTCGGCCAGCAGGTGGCGCAGCGGCTCGTCGGCGGAGGCGTGGGGGTACTCGACCGTGCGGATCAGGTCGAGGTCGAGCAGGTACCGCCACAGCGCCGCGTACGCCGGGGTGCCGCGGCCGCGCACCTCGTCGACGAGCACCGTGCCGTCCGGCTCGCCGTCGGCGGTCTCCCGGGCGCGGACGCGGAAGGCCGCGTACCCGGTGACCGTGCCGTCGGCCTCGGTGTGCAGCAGGTACCGGCGGGCGGTGGCGCCGTCCCGCCGGTCCGCCGGGTCGCGCAGGAGACGCTGCCACCAGCGCTCGTCGCGCTCGAGCGCGCCGGGCACCCAGCGGCGCAGCGCCTCGTGCACGCGGGGGGCGGCGGCCCGGTACGCCCCGACGTCGACCGGCGTCACCGTGCCGGTGCCCAGGTCGACGCCCGGCCGGAACGCCGTGCGCCGGGTCCGGCCGGTGAGGTTGCCGCGCAGAGCGGCCGGGGCGTAGCCGAAGCGGCCGTAGATGCCGCCCTCCGAGGCCCACAGCGCGGCCAGCGGCTCGCGCTGCCGCTCGTGCAGCTCGGTGAGCTGACGGCGCATGATCGCGGTGAGCACGCCGCGACGGCGGTGGGTGGGGGAGACGGTCACCCAGGTCACGCCCGCGCAGGGGACGACGGCGCCCGGCACGGTGAGCGTGCGGCTGTAGACCCCCGACGTCGCCGCCACCCGGTCGCCGTCCCACAGGCCCAGCGTCCGGTCGAGCTCCGCGGTCGCCGGCGGGCGCTCGACGAACGAGCTGTCCATCTCCTCGCCGAAGACGTCGGACATGGCCTGCGCGAAGGCCGGCCACTCGTCCGGCGACACGGGGCGCAGCGCGGCGGGATCGGTCACCCCTGCTGTCTACCGGGCCGGTGCGACGCTGCGCGACCGCGTTCCGTCGGCGGGACCTGCCACCCTGCGCGCGTGGACGGACGGCGGCCGGTGGGGTGGTGGGTCAGGCGGCTCGACGAGCTGCTGGAGCAGGGGCTCGACGACGTCGTCGCCGCCGAGGGCCTGGGCCGCCGGCACTGGCAGGTGCTGCAGTCGGTGGCCGAGGGGCAGGCGGACCGGGCCGCGGTGTCCGCGTCGCTCGCCTCGTTCGCCGGTGCCGGGGAGCTCGACGGCGTCCTCGCCGACCTCGGCGGACGCGGCTGGCTGACCGCGGAGGGGGAGCGACTGCAGCTGACCGCCGACGGCCGGACGGCGCACGCCCGGCTCGCCGCGGCGGTCGGGGCCTTCCGCCGCTCGGTCGCCGCGGGGATGACCGAGGAGGAGTACGCGCAGACCGTCGCCGGCCTGGCCCGGATGGTCGCCAACCTGGAGCGCACCCGGGCCGGCGGCGGCTGACCGACCGGCGAGGGGTGCCCCGGCGCGGACGTCGGTAGGGTCCCCCGGGTCGGGCGCGCCGACGGCGTCGCGCCACCCGTGCGACCACGTGCCCGGCGGACGGAGGTCCCCGCGTGCGACCGAGGACCGTGCCCATCGCCGTGAGCGCGCTCCTGCTCGCCGCCGGCTGCACCTCGTCCGCCGGCGGCGGCGGGGACGACGCCGGTGCCGCCGCGGTCGCCACCTCGGCCCCCGACCAGCGGCTCTCCGTGGTCTCCGACGCCGAGCCCGCCGCCTCCGCGGTCAGCACCAGCCGCGCGCTGTTCGACGAGGCCGGCGTCGTGGTGGTCGCCCCCGACGGCGACCGCGCCGCGGCGCTGCTGGGCTCCTCCGCCGCGGTCGGCCTGGGCGTCCCGCTGCTGCTCGACCCCGAGGGCGACGGTGCCGGGGACGACCCGGTCGCCGCCGAGCTCGACCGGCTGGGCGTCACGACGGTCCTGGCCGTCGGCGGGGACGCCGCACCGGGCGGGGGCGACCTCGACGTCGTCACCGTGCCGGCCACCGCCGAGGCCGTCGCCGCCGCCACCGGCCTGGACCTCGCCGAGGGCGACCCCGTGCCGGCCGACGGCGACGCGGCCGCCGTCGCCGGGCTGGACCCCGACGCGCCTGCCGCGCTGCTGCCCGAGGACGCCGCCGCCGTCGACGGGGAGGCGTCCGGGGAGCTCCCCGAGGTGACCCGGGCCGAGCCGCTGGAGGACACCGTCGTCCTCGCGTCCGGCACCCCCGACTCGCTGGCCGGCGTGGCCACCGCCCGGGCGGCCGGCGCGCGGGTGCAGCTGACCGGCGGCTCGACCGACCCCCGGGGCTCGGCGGAGGCGGTCGACGCCGTGGCCGGCGCCGGCACCGTCGTGGCGCTGGGCGCGGGCTTCGCCGACGAGGAGGGCCTGGACTGGAAGCTCGAGACGGCGGCGACCGGCGCCCAGCTGCCCGGTGGCGGGCAGGTGCTCTTCCCGCAGCACTTCCTGGTCGCCCTCTACGGGCACCCGGGCTCCGGCGCGCTCGGTGTGCTCGGGGAGCAGGACGTCGCGGCCAGCATCCAGCGGGCCCGCGACACCGCCGCGCCCTACGACGCGCTGGTCGACGACGCGACCGTCGTCCCGGCCTTCGAGATCATCGCGACGGTGGCCTCGGAGTTCCCGACCGAGGAGGGGAACTACTCCTTCGAGGCGCCCGTCGAGCAGCTCCGGCCGTGGGTGGACGCGGCGGCGGAGGCCGGCGTCTACGTCGTCCTGGACCTGCAGCCGGGGCGCACCGACTTCGTCACCCAGGCCGAGCGCTACCGCGAGCTGCTCGCGCTGCCGCACGTGGGCCTGGCGCTCGACCCCGAGTGGCGGCTGGCGCCCGACCAGGTCCACCTGACCCAGATCGGCTCGGTGGACGTCGAGGAGGTCAACCGGGTGGTCACCTGGCTGGCCGACCTCACCCGGGAGAACTCCCTGCCGCAGAAGCTGCTGGTGCTGCACCAGTTCCGGGTGGACATGATCCCCGGCCGCGAGCGGGTCGACCTCTCCCGCGACGAGCTGGCGGTCATGGTCCACGCCGACGGGCAGGGTCCCCAGGGCAGCAAGCAGGAGACCTGGCGGGTCCTGCAGGGCATCGGTCCCGAGGGGCTCGCCTGGGGCTGGAAGAACTTCTACGACGAGGACGTGCCGATGCTCACCCCCGAGGAGACGATCGCCCAGGTCTCCCCGCGTCCGGAGCTGGTCACCTACCAGTAGGGCGAGCCCTCCCGGTTCTCCCGTTCCGTCGGTGGTCCGTGGTGGACTACCGCCCTCGCCGACGAAGAGGGGTGGTCACAGGTGACCAGCGTGCTGACCGGGGTGTCCGACGAGCTCGACCCGCGGCTGCTCGAGCACCGCCGCGAGCTGACCGGGTACTGCTACCGGATGCTCGGGTCGTCGTTCGACGCCGACGACGCGGTGCAGGAGACGCTGGTCCGGGCGTGGAAGAGCCTGGCCGACTTCGAGGGCCGCTCGTCGCTGCGCTCGTGGCTGTACCGGATCGCCACCAACGTCTGCCTCGACCAGCTCTCCGGACGGCAGCGCCGCGCCCTGCCGATGGACCTCTCGGGCTCGTCGTGGTCGCCGGTGGAGGCGTCGCTGGCGGCCAAGCGGCCGGCCGAGGCGTGGGTGGAGCCGGTGCTCGACCGCCAGGTCCTCCCC
Source organism: Geodermatophilus maliterrae (assembly GCF_041018925.1). Lineage (NCBI taxonomy): Bacteria > Bacillati > Actinomycetota > Actinomycetes > Geodermatophilales > Geodermatophilaceae > Geodermatophilus > Geodermatophilus maliterrae. The sequence continues at coordinate 57,280 of NZ_JBFNXQ010000006.1, read as the reverse complement.
GAGGACGGCGACCCGGCCGAGCGCGCGGTGGCCCGGGAGTCGGTGCGGCTGGCCTTCGTCGCGGCGCTGCAGCACCTGCCGCCGCGGCAGCGGGCGGTGCTCCTGCTGCGTGACGTGCTGCGGTGGCGGGCCGACGAGGTCGCCGGCCTGCTGGAGACCACCGTCGCGTCGGTCAACAGCGCGCTGCAGCGGGCGCGGGCGACACTGGCGGCGATGGGCGGCACGCCCGAACCCCGTCCGCTGGACGCCGACTCGCGCGAGCTGCTCGCCCGGTACCTCGACGCCTTCGAGCGCTACGACGTCGACGCCTTCGTCGCCCTGCTGCACGAGGACGCCACCCAGCACATGCCGCCGTTCGAGATGTGGCTGGGCGGCGCGGCCGACATCGGCACCTGGATGCTCGGCCCGGGCAGCGCCTGCCGGGGCTCGCGGCTGCTGCAGACCGAGGCCAACGGCTGCCCGGCCTTCGCCCAGTACCGGCTGCGCGGCGACGGCGTGCACGTGCCGTGGGCGCTGCACGTCCTGGAGATCGACGGGGACCGCGTCCGGCACATCACGAGCTTCCTGGACCTCGACACCGGGCTGTTCGTGCGGCTGGGCATGCCCGCCGTCCTCGAGCCCCGGCCGGAGGCCGCCACCTCCTGACGCCGGCCGGCCGGTCCCCACCGGACGGGACCCCCGGCCGGGGACGGAACGCGTCGGTTCGGCGACTGCGCTCAAGTCGTCCGGGCCGCGGACCGAAAGCCCTGCGTGAGTTCGACGTCCGCCGTGCCGGTCACCGCCTCCGTCCCCTCCCGCTGGTGGGCCACCGTGCCGCGCGGGGTGCGGCTCGACGAGCAGACCTTCGGCACCCGGCACCGGGTCATCGCCGCGGTGCTCGCGGTGCACCTCCCCGTGCTGGCGGGCATCGGCCTGGCGCGCGGGGTGTCCGGGTGGCTGCTCTGGGGGCAGCTGGCGGTCATCGTCGTCCTGCTGGTGCTCGGCCGCGCCCTCTCCGCCCAGGTCGCGCGGGCGAGTGCCGTCAGCCTGGGCCTCATGGTGGCCGCCGACGTCCTCCTGCACGTGGGCGGGGGGCTGCAGGACCTGCACATCTGGTTCTACGCGGTCCTCGCGGTCGTGGCGCTCTACCAGATGTGGACGCCGTTCCTGCTGGCCGTCGCCTTCGTCGCCGTCCACCACGCCGCCATGAGCCTGCTCTCGCCCGACTCCGTCTTCTCCGACCACCACGCGCAGCAGAGCCCGGTCCTGTTCGCCCTGCTGCACGCCGTCTTCCTCCTGGCCGAGGCGACGTTCCTGGCCTACGGCTGGAAGTTCACCGAGGTGGCCGACCGCGCCCGGCAGGTGGAGCAGCAGCGTGCCGAGGAGCAGCAGGCCGCGCAGGTGCGGGCCCAGGAGGAGCTCGCCGCCGAGCGGGTCCGGGCCGCGGAGGGGGCCGCCGCCGCGCTCGCCCAGCGGGAGGAACGGACCACGGAGCTCGGGCACCGGCTGAGCGGTCTGGTCGCGGCCGGACAGCGGCTGGACGAGAACGTCGGCGTCGCGTCCGCCGTGATGGCCGGCCTGCGCGCGGCCATCGGCGAGATCGCCTCCGCCGCCAGCCAGGCCACGACCACCGCCAACGAGGCCAGTGCCAGCTCCCGCGACAGCGCGCAGACCGTGGAGCGCCTGGCCGCCACCATGGCCGAGATCGACCAGATCGCCGGCAGCATCTCCACCATCGCCGACCAGACCAACCTGCTCGCGCTCAACGCGACCATCGAGTCGGCCCGCGCCGGCGAGGCGGGCAAGGGGTTCGCCGTGGTCGCCGGGGAGGTCAAGGACCTCGCCTCGGAGACGGCGCGGGCCACCGAGCGGATCCGCCGCGTCGTCGAGGCCGTCCGCGGGGACGTCGTCGCCGCCGGCGCGGCCCTCGGCAGGGTCCAGGAGGTGATGGCGGACGTGGTGGCGGCGCAGACCACCATCGCGACCGCCGTCGAGGAGCAGACCGCCTCCACCGCGCAGGCGCAGGAGGCCATCGTCGGGGCCTCGCGGGAGGCGACGGGCATGGCCAGCGACCTCCAGCGCATCGTCACCGGCATGTGAGCGCGCCGCCAGGCGTCATGTCCTGATACCCCCTGGGGGTACCTTCGCTTCGTCGACGGAGGAGGACGACACGGACACGCAGCACGCGCACGGCGGATCCGTCCCGACCGGGCGGGACCGCGCCGCGCACGACGACGCGGGGCGCACCGCGCCCGACCACGACACGGCCCACGGCCGCGGGCCGGTCAGCTGGGCGATGGCCGTGCAGGCCATGCTGCACTGCCTCACCGGCTGCGCCATCGGTGAGGTCCTCGGGATGGTGATCGGGACGTCGGTGGGCCTGTCCACCGGGGCCACGGTGGCGCTGGCCGTCGCGCTGGCCTCCGTCTTCGGCTACGCGCTGACCATGCGCGGCGTGCTGCGGGCGGACCTGACGTTCCGGCGGGCGCTGCAGGTGGCCCTGGCGGCCGACACCGTCTCGATCACGGTGATGGAGATCGTGGACAACGCCGTCATCGTGTCCGTGCCGGGCGCGATGGAGGCCGGGGTGTCCTCGGCGGTGTTCTGGCTGTCACTGGCCGGCGCGCTCGCCGTGGCCTTCGTGGTCACCCTCCCGATCAACCGCTGGCTGATGGGACGCGGCAAGGGCCACGCGGTCGTGCACGCGTACCACCACTGAGGAGCCGGGCCGGGGAGCGGTGGCTCCCCGGCCCGGTCGGCGACCCCGCTCGAGGGTCCTTCCTCAGTCCTGGACGCGGCGCAGCCAGACCGTCGTGTCCGGCGGCAGGACCCCACCGGGGAGCCGTCCGCTGGCGAGCAGGACCTCGCCGGCCGGCAGGTCGACGTCGGTGTCGGAGAAGTTCGTGACGCTCTCCCACCCGGTCGACCGGCGCAGGTGCAGGACGTGGGTCCGGGCCACCGGCCCGGAGCCGAGCCACTGGAGCGACCCGTCGGCCCGCAGCTCGCGCCGCAGCCGCAGCGCCGTTCGGTACAGCTCCAGCGTCGAGCCCTCGACGCCGTCCTGCGCCTCGGCGGAGTGCTCGCCGAACCACGCTGGCTGCGGCAGCCAGGACCCGGCCTCGCCGAAGCCGAAGGACGACCCCCCACGGGTCCAGGGCAGCGGCACGCGGCAGCCGTCCCGCCCCTTCTGCGCGTGGCCGGTGCGCTCCCAGATCGGGTCCTGCAGCGCCTCGGCCGGCAGGTCGGCGACCTCGGGCAGGCCGAGCTCCTCGCCCTGGTACAGGTAGGCCGAGCCGGGCAGCGCGAGCATGAGCAGCGTCGCCGCCCGGGCGCGGCGCAGGCCGCGCTCGTCGTCCGGCGCCGGGTGCGTGCCGCCGGAGAGCAGCCAGCCGTCGAGGTCGGTGCCGTTCGGCAGCGCGTAGCGCGACCGGTGCCGGACGACGTCGTGGTTGGACAGCACCCACGTCGCCGACGCCCCGGCCGCCGCGGCGGCCGACAGCGCCCCGTCGATCTCCACCCGGAACTGCTCCGCCGACCACGGCGACACGAGGAACTCGAAGTCGAAGGCCTGCCCCAGCTCGTCGGGCCGGGCGTAGAGCACCCGGCGGCTGGTCGTCACCCACGCCTCGGCCACGGCCGACCGCGGCGGGTCGTAGGTGTCGAGCACCTTGCGCCACTCACGGAAGATCTCGTGCACCTCCTCGCGGTCGAACAGCGGGTGGCTGCCGTCCAGGGGCAGCTCGGTCCGCGAGTCGGGGTGGACGCCGCCGTAGTCGCGCAGTGGCTCGCTCAGGTCCTTGGCCAGCGCGTGCGCGACGTCGACCCGGAAGCCGTCGACGCCACGGTCGGACCAGAAGCGCAGCGTCTGGAGGAAGTCCTCCCGCACCTCGCGGTTGTCCCAGTTGAAGTCCGGCTGCTCCCGGGCGAACAGGTGCAGGTACCACTGGCCGTCGGGGACGCGGGTCCAGGCCGGGCCACCGAAGTGCGACATCCAGTCCGACGGCGGCTGGCTGCCGTCGGGACCCCTCCCGTCGCGGAACACGTAGCGGTCGCGGGCGGGGGAGCCGGGCGGTGAGGCCAGGGCCTCGGTGAACCAGGCGTGCCGGTTCGACGAGTGGTTGGGGACGACGTCGACGACGACCTTGATGCCCAGGCCGTGGGCCCGGGCGACCATCTCGTCGAACTGCTCGAGCGTGCCCAGCCGGGGGTCGACGTCGCGGTAGTCGTCGACGTCGTACCCGCCGTCGGCGAGGGCGGAGGGGTAGAAGGGGCTCAGCCAGACGGCGTCCACGCCGAGCTGCTGCAGGTACCGCAACCGCTCCGTCACCCCGCGGAGGTCACCGAGGCCGTCGCCGTCGAGGTCGCGGAAGCTCCGGGGGTAGACCTGGTAGACGACGGCCTGGCGCCACCAGTCGGCGGTCGTCGTGGGGTCGGCGGTGGGTGGGTTCACGGGCACGGGTCTCCTGGGTGAGAGGCACGGGGAGGTGCGGCAGGGCGTACTCACGGGGACGGTGCCTGGCGATGGCACCTGCGGCGACGGGTCTCCGGTCGGCGACGGTGCCGGACCGGGACGGCCTGTGCCCATCGTAGGAGCCCGCCGGGGCGGCACCCGACGGCGGACCGCGGCGCGGGGTCGACGCCCCCGGTGAGCGGGTGGCGCGGTGCGCCGGGTTGGGCCTCGCGCGCCCGCACCTGCGACCATGGCGCTCCTGGGGTGTGGTGGGGCAGCCCTCCGCGTGTCCGGCCGTGTCCGGCCACGTTCGACCGCTGGTCGGGCCGACGGCCGGCACCTTCGAGGGGACGGGCGACGACGATGGCCGGAGCGCGGGTGGTGGACATCCTCGCCACCCTGTCCGCCGCCGGGCCGGCCGCGTCCTGGCCGGACCACCTGGTCGAGGAGTGCCGGCAGGCCACGGGGATGACCGGGGTGGGCCTCGCGGTGGTGAGCGCCGAGGGCGTCAGCGGGGTCGTGGCGGCGACCGGCGGTCCCGCGCAGCGGATGGAGGACCTCCAGTTCACCCTGGGCGAGGGACCCTGCGCGGACGCCTCGACGTCGCGACGGCCGGTCCTGTGCTCCGACCTCGGCGTGGAGGGGGTCGTGCGGTGGCCGGCGTTCGCGTTCGGGGCCGCGCAGGCGGGGATCGTGGCGGCGTTCACCTTCCCGCTCCAGGTCGGTGCCGTCGCGATCGGCGTGCTCGACCTCTACCGCGACCGTCGCGGGCCGCTGTCCGGTGCGCACCTCACGGAGGCCGTCGCCTTCGCCGACGCGGCCGTGGCGGTGCTGCTCCACCTGCAGGAACGCAGGGGGGACGACCCGGTCACCGGTGTCGACGTCGACCCCGGGTGGGCCGACCTCGTCGACCGGCGGGCCGTGGTGCACCAGGCCGCCGGGATGATCTCGGTGCAGCTGGACGTCGGCGTGGTCGAGGCGCTGCTCCGGCTGCGCGCCACGGCCTTCGCCCGCGACCTCCGGATGGCCGACCTCGCCGGCGACGTGGTGGCACGACGCGTGCGCTTCGACGACAGTGAGATCGGGCTCTCGCCGGGCCCGGGGGGACCGGACGTGGACGGCAGTCCAGAGGAGGAGTCGACGTGACGAGCCGGGAGCAAGCGGTTGCGGAGACCTTCGTAGAGCTGGCGGACACGCTGGTCGCCGAGTTCGACCTCGTGGACTTCCTGCACACCCTGATCGAGCGCACGGTCACGCTGCTCGACGGCGACGCCGGGGGCATCATGCTCGCCGACCAGCGGGGCGGCCTCCAGGCGATGGCGGCGACCTCCCACGAGGTGCGGCTGGTCGAGCTCTTCGAGCTGCAGAGCGACGAGGGGCCGTGCCTGGAGGCCTTCCGCACGGGGCAGTCGGTGACCAAGGCCGACCTCGGTGAGATGCGCCGCGACTGGCCGGACTTCACCGCCCGGCTGGAGCAGGCGGGCTTCTCCTCGGCGCAGGCGGTGCCCATGCGGTTGCGCGACGAGGTCATCGGGGCGGTGAACGTGTTCCGCGTGGCGACCGGTGCGCTGAGCGAGGCGGACATGCGACTGGCCCGCGCCCTGGCCGACGTCGCGACCGTCGGCCTCCTCCAGGAGCGGACGATCCGGTCACGGGACCTGCTGGCCGAGCAGCTGCAGGCCGCGCTCAACAGCAGGGTCCTCATCGAGCAGGCCAAGGGCGTGCTGGCCGAGCGCACCGGCATCGAGGTGGGCGAGGCGTTCACCGTGCTGCGCGCGCACGCCCGGCGGACCGGGGTCCCGCTGCACGCGCTCGCCGCGCAGGTCGTCTCCGGCACGCTGTACCTCTAGCGGTCACGGGAGCGCCTCGGGGAGTGGGTGCACCGGGGAGTGGGTGCACCGGGGACGTCGGTGGCCGGCCGCGTGATCCACGCGGCCGGGTTACCGTGGCGGTACTGCCCCGGACCCGGCGGTACACCCGTCCGTCCTCCCGGAGGCGCAGTCCATGGCATCCCCCCAGCTCGACCCGGCGCCCCCTGCCGCCGATCGGCTCGCCGCCCGCCGTCCGCGGACGGCACGGCAGACCAGCACCTACGGCGAGCTGTCCCGCCAGGTCCGGGAGGCGGGACTGCTGCAGCGGCGGCACGCCTGGTACTGGACGCAGATGCTCCTCATGACCGGCGCGTTCGCCGGGGTCTGGGTCACCTTCGCGCTGCTCGGGGACTCCTGGCTCCAGCTCGGGGTCGCCGCCGTCCTGGCCGTCGTGGTCACCCAGTTCGGTTTCCTCGCCCACGACGCGGCGCACCGGCAGGTCTTCGGCTCGGCGCGCTGGAACGACTGGGCGGCGCGGGTGATGGCCGGGGCGTTCGCCGGCCTGAGCGCCGGCTGGTGGTCCCACAAGCACAGCCGGCACCACAGCGCCCCGAACCAGGAGGGGAGGGATCCCGACATCGGGCTCGGTGTCCTCGCCTTCACCCCGGCCGCCGCCGCCCCGCGGACCGGCCTCGCCGCCTGGCTGACCGCCCGTCAGGGCTGGGCCTTCTTCCCGCTGCTCCTCCTGGAGGGCCTCAACCTCCACGTGGCGAGCCTCCAGGTGCTGGTCGGCCGGCGTGACCTCCCGCACCGCCGGGTGGAGCTGGTGCTCGTCGTCGGCCGGCTGGCCGGCTACCTCGCGGCCGTGCTGCTGGTCCTGTCCCCGGGCAAGGCCGCCGCCTTCCTGGCCGTCCAGCTCGGCGTCTTCGGCCTCCTGCTCGGCGGCGCGTTCGCGCCCAACCACAAGGGCATGCCGATCGTGCCGGAGGGCGCCCGCGTGGACTTCCTGCGCCGGCAGGTGCTGATGTCGCGCAACATCGACGGCGGGCCCCTCACCGACGCGGCGATGGGCGGCCTGAACTACCAGATCGAGCACCACCTGTTCCCGAGCATGCCGCGCCCCAACCTGCGGCGGGCCCAGCCGATCGTGCGGGCGTACTGCCGGGCGAACGGCGTGACCTACACCCAGACCAGCCTGGTCGGCTCGTACGGCATCGTCGTCCGGTACCTGAACGCGGTCGGGCTGGGCGCCCGGGACCCGTTCAGCTGTCCCCTGGTGCAGACGCTGCGCAACTGAGCGCGGCGGCGGTCCGGCGCCGACCGTGCACGAGTGCGTCGATCCACCGGAGCGGGCAGCGGACGGACCTGGCGGGGGTCACGGCCGGCTACACGGCGGCGGAACCGCCGGCGACCGCGGCACCGGCGGCCGTGGCCGACTCCTCCTCCACGGTCGTGCGCCAGATCTGGACGAGCGCGACCACCTCCGGCAGCCGGAGGGTGCGCGGATCGTGGTGGACGAGGTGGTCGTGCTGTCGCAACGACCACACGGACGAACGGGGAGTCGCGGTCAGGACGAGCTCGCCGCGCTCGTCGCTGACGCGGAAGTCGCGCCGCCAGGCGCTGCCCTGGACCACCAGGCGACCTCCCCGCTGCAGGTGGACCTCCGCGGAGGTCCTCGCGATGCCCCGCATCCGCACCGTGAGCAGGGGGCTGCCGTCCGGTCCGGTCGCGTCCCACCGCGTGGGCAGCCGCCACCAGCTCGTCCGTGCCGCGCAGAGGGGAGCGCCCCGGGCGTCGGTGACGGTGAACCGGTTGCCGGTCCAGCTGACCGCGATGCGCGCGACGACACCCTTCACGTCGGTCACGTCGTAGGCGCCGTGCCTCCTGCGGCCGGAGAACCGGAGGCCGGCGGACGGCTCAGTCACGGACGAGTCCTCCCGGGGGGTCGGGCAGGTGGCCGGACCGGGCGGAGCCGGCGCGCATGAGGTCCCGCAGCAGGCCGAGGGCGGCCCGGTCGGGGCTGCGGGTGCTGTTGCTCAGCGCGACCACCCCGAGCGCGGCTCCCGGCGCGAAGGCGGTGAACGCGCGGAAGCCCCCGGTGGCGCCGCCGTGGAAGAGCAGTGGGCCGCTCGGACCGGCCCACCGCATCCAGGCGAGGGCCAGGCCGCCGGCCAAGCGGCTGCGGTGCCGCTCGCGCTGGGTCAGTGCGAGCGCCTCGGCGAGTGGCGTGTGGTCCGGACGGAGGTGGGCGCGCAGGTACGCCAGCAGGTCGTCAGCGGTGGAGCGCAGGGCGCCCGCGCCGGCGACCCCGAGGAGGTGCCACGGTTCGATCGGCCGGGTGCGGCGCCCGTGCCCGACGGCGAGGCGCTCCACCTGGCAGGCAGCGGGGACGACCACGGTGTCGCGCAGGCCGAGCGGCTCGCACACCCGTGCCCGCACGAGCGAGGCGTAGTCGGGGTGGCCCAGGCGGTCCGCGAGCGCCTGACCGAGGACCGCCATGGCGAAATTGGAGTACCGGGGGCGCCCCGTACCGGGTGTGCGGCGCAGCCGCGCGCGTCCCAGCGCGTCGTAGAGCCCGGGGACGGTGATGCCGGCGTACGGGTCGTCCTTCGTCAGCAGACCGGACCGCAGGACCGGGACCCACCCCAGCGGGGAGTGCGGCAGACCGGACCGGTGCGTCGCCAGGTCCTCCAGCGTGATGTCCACGCCGTCCCGCGACGGCACCCGCACGCCGGCGGGGACGACGGCCCGCAACGGCGTGTCGAGGCGGACCTCGCCCCGTACGACGGCGTCGGCCAGCAGCAGCGCGGTGAACGTCTTGGTGACCGAGCCGACCTCGAACAGCGTGGTCCCGTCGACGGGCCGGCCGTCCGGACGCCCGGTGGTCCCCCGGCCGGCCACCGTCGTCACGCCGCTGCGAGCGTCGACCACGCCGAGCACGAACCCGACGTGCCGGCGGGCGGCGGAGTCGGCGGCACGGGTCAGGACCTCGGCGACCCTCGTCCCCACGTCACCGCTCCTCGGCGGAGCGCCACCGGTCACCGCGCGCGGTGACGTAGTGCGCGGCGACGTGGCGCCAGGGGACGACGGCGAGGACCACCACGACGAAGAGGCACGAGAACGTCACGTCCCACGTGGCCTGGTCCATCCGGTCGGCGCTCCACAGCGGCAGGGCGACGACGGCCAGCCAGATCAGCTTCCAGGCGACCTCGAACAGCAGCAGGGGCAGCATTCGCAGCGGATGGCGGATCCCGACGAGGGCGAGGATCGACACCGCGGCGAGCATGCAGGTGACGACGCCCTCCATGAGGGGCCACGGCCGACCGTCCTGGACGAAGGCCGGCCACGTGGTGACGGCGAGCCCGACGACGATGAGGAGGTAGCCGGCCCGCAGCGCGTAGAGGCGCGCCAGCGAGACCGGGGCCGCCGCGGCGGTGCCGCGTCGATCGTCTCGTACCGGCACGGTGTCCGTCGGGAGTTCTCGGAGGAGGCTCACGGGGCGAGCCTGCTGCGGGCGCAGGGGTCGGGCATCGGGCTCCGGTCGGCGCACGCTCGACCGAGGTCGGCACCCGGCGCCGACTTTGGTCGGTCGTCCCCACCCGCCGTCCCGCCCTACGCTCCGGCCATGGGCCTCCCGGCCGATCCCGCTCGACTGCCGCGGACGGCGGAGCGCGGGACCGTGCGCGCCGCGCTGCTCGCCGTCGCCGTCGGCGGGGTCTGGCTGGTCCTCGCCCGGGCCCAGTTCGGAACGGCGGGTGCGCTGCTCTGGATCGACGCCGCGCTCGGCGTCACCTCCGTCGGAGCCGTGCCGTTCCGTCGGCGCCGGCCGGTCGCCGTCACCGTCCTGACCGCGACGGCGACGGCGTTCTCGGCCGGCGCGACCGGCGCCTGGGTGGTCAGCCAGGCGTCACTCGCGACCCGCCGGAGGTGGCGGGAGATCCTGCCCACCGCCGCGTACGGCGTCCTGACCGGCCAGCTCTGGTACCTCGCGCAGGCCGAGCGACCACTGGACTGGGCGTTCAACCTCGCCTTCACCGCCCTGCTCACCGGCGTGATCGTCGCCGTGGGCATGTACGTGGGCGCCCGGCGCGAGCTCGTGGCCTCCCTGCGCGAGCGGGCCGAACGCGCAGAGCACGAGCAGGCGCTGCAGGTCGCCACCGCGCAGGCGGCCGAGCGAGCGCGCATCGCCCGCGAGATGCACGACGTCCTCGCCCACCGCATGTCGCTGGTCGCCCTGCACGCCGGCGCGCTCGCCTACCGCACCGACCTCAGCCCCGGCCAGACCCGCGAGACCGCCGGCGTCATCCAGGCCAACTCCCAGCGCGCCCTGACCGACCTCCGGGAGATCCTCGGCCTGCTCCGTGACCCCGAACGCGGCATCGACGCGACCGACCACCGGCCGCAGCCCACACTCCGGGACCTGGACACGCTGCTGGCCGACGAGCGCGCCGCCGGCGCGCACATCACCCTGCACTCCTCCCTCGAGGACCTCGCCGAGCTGCCGGTGTCGACCGGTCGCAGCGCCTACCGGATCCTGCAGGAGGGACTGACGAACGCGCGCAAGCATGCCCCGTACGCCGCGGTCACCGTCGAGCTGACCGGTCGTCCCGGGCTCGGTCTGGACCTCTGCATCCGCAACCCGGCACCCGTCGGTGGCCAGGACGGCACCCGGACTCCCGGCTTCGGCCTCGTCGGCCTGGCCGAGCGGGCCGCCGCCAGCCACGGCCACCTCGAGCACGGCCGCACCCCCGACGGGGAGTTCGTCCTCCGGGCCCGGCTGCCGTGGGACCGATGAGCGCCCTCGCCGTCCGGGTGGTCCTCGTCGACGACGACCCCCTCGTGCGCACCGGGCTCCGGCTCGTGCTCGGCGGTGCACCCCAGGTGGAGATCGTCGGGGAGGCCGGTGACGGCGCCGAGGGGCTCGACGTGGTCGCCCGGACGCGTCCCGACGTCGTCCTGATGGACATCCGGATGCCGCGGATGGACGGGCTCGCCGCCACACAGCAGCTGCTCGCGAGGTCCGATCCCCCCAGGGTCGTCGTCCTCACCACATTCGACGCCGACGAGTACGTCGTCCGGGCCCTCGCGAGCGGCGCGAGCGGGTTCCTCCTCAAGGACACGACCCCCTCGACGATGGTCGAGGCCATCCAGCGGGTCGCCGCGGGCGAGCCGATGCTCTCGCCGAGCGTGACCGCGCAGCTGATCCGCAGGGTCGTCCACGCGTCCCTCCCCGGCGCGGAGGCCGCACGGGCACGCGCCGCGGCGGCTCGCCTGGCGACTCTCAGCGAGCGGGAGCGGGAGGTCGCCGTCGCGGTCGGGCAGGGCAAGTCCAACGCGGAGATCGCCCGCGACCTCTTCATGAGCCTCGCGACGGTCAAGGCCCACGTCTCGCACATCTTCGTCAAGATGGGGGTGTCCAACCGCGTCCAGATCGCGATCTGCGTCCACGAGGCCGGCCTCGCATGACACCGGCGCCGTCGGCGTCCGAGGGAAGCCCGAGCCACGTCGATCCCGAGCCACGCCGATCCCGCGCCGAGCCGAGGTCGACCGGCGGTCGGGACCGCGAGTCGGGCAGGACACGCCGGGGAGACGGTCCCTACCGGGGACTCCGCTGGGACCTGGTGCGACGGGCTGGCAGCATGCCGGGTGTGAGGCACGCCACAGTCACGCTCGCCGTCCTCGGTCTGCTCCTCGCCGGCGCGGGTCCTGCCCAGGCCGCTCCGGCGGACGGCCCGGTGCCTCCCGGGCCCGTGGCGCTGGACGACCCGGAGTTCACCGCCAACGTGATGGCACCGCTGAAGGTGACCGACTGGGCGGCGTTCGAGGCCGACCTCGAGACCGTGGCCGCCTACGGCGTGGACGCCGTCAGCGTCGACGTGTGGTGGGGCGACGTCGAGGGTGCGGCGGACAACCGGTTCGACTGGAGCTACTACGACCGGGTCTTCGACGTGATCACGTCCAAGGGCCTGGACCTCGCGCCGATCCTGTCCTTCCACCAGGCCGGCGGCAACGTCGGTGACGACTACACCAGCCTGCTGCCGCCGTGGCTGTGGTCCAAGTACGCCGGCGTCGAGTACCACGGCATCGAGCTCGGCCCGACGGGGCTGCAGCACCGGAGCGAGCAGGGCAACCACAGCGCCGAGAGCGTGCAGGGCTGGGCCGACCAGGTCGTGATGGACGAGTACCGGGACTTCACCCGGGCGTTCGAGCAGCAGTACGGGGACGTGTACGCCGACGAGGTGGTGGAGGTCAACGTCTCGCTCGGGCCGTCCGGCGAGCTGCGCTACCCGTCCTACAACCAGCACGACGAGGGCACCGGCTACCCGACGCGGGGCGCCCTGCAGTCGTACTCCCCGCTGGCCGTCCGCGACTTCCAGGACGAGGTGCTGCACCGGTACGGCTCCCTGGAGGCGGTCAACCACGCCTGGGGCACCGACCTCGCGTCGGTGCAGGAGATCGGCCCGCCGGAGGACGCCGACGCCTTCTTCGCCGCCCTGGACTACCTGGACACGCAGTACGGCCGCGACTTCGTGGACTGGTACAACGGCTCGCTCGTCGAGCACGGCGAGCGCGTGCTGTGGACGGTCGTCGACGCCCTCGGCGAGGACTTCCCCGAGGCCGACATCGGCTACAAGGTGCCGGGGATCCACTGGTCGATGACCAACCCCGCCCACCCGCGGGCCGCCGAGGTGACCACCGGCCTGATCCAGACCAGCGTCGACCTCGACTCGTGGGCGACCGGGCACGGGTACCAGCGGGTGGTCGAGCTGGCCAACCGGTTCGACGGCGGCCCGCGTGAGGTGGTCATGCACTTCACCGCGCTGGAGATGGACGACCAGGACGTCGCGCCCGCGTACTCGCTGGCCCAGACCCTGGTGCAGTGGATCGGCGACTACGCGTTCCGCGCCGGTGTCGAGCTCAAGGGCGAGAACGCGCTCGCCGGCGGGGTCACGAACGACGAGGGCTGGGACAACATCAACGAGGCCTTCGAGACGTGGGGGTACCTGGGGTTGACCGTGCTCCGGATCGGTGACGTGTCCTCGGGCACCGGGGCGCGCCGGTACGCGGAGTTCATCGCGACGTACAGCCCCGACGTCTGACCGCGCGACGGCGGCAACCCGGCCATGGCGCTGATCGGCGTACCGGCCCGCGCCGCGCCGTGACCGGGACCGCGTGGCGCAGCGGGCGGCCGCGGTGAGCGTCGAGGACAACAAGCGGCTGGTCGCCCGGGCGGTCGCGGAGGTGATCAACGGCGGCGACCTGGACGCGGTCGACGAGCTGTACGCACCGGAGATCGCCGTCTCGGTGCGGGAGTGGGTGACGCCGTTCCGGGCGGCGTTCCCCGACGTGCGGATGGACACCGTCGCCCTGGTCGGCGAGGGCGACACCGTCGTCGGTCAGTTCCGCTGCTCGGGCACCCACACGGGGCCGTGGATGGGCCGCCCGCCCACCGGACGGGCGTTCCGCGACGTGCGCGAGGTGTACTGGTTCACCGTCCGCGGCGGCCGCATCGTCGACTGGTGGGGCTGGAGGACGACGACGACCGACGCCGGCAGCTCGGCCGGGGGCCCGGAGGGTCCTGAGGCCGGGCGGCTACGCCGAGCGGGGGGCGTACATGATCACGGCGACACCGACGAGGCAGATGAGCGCGCCGATCACGTCGTAGCGGTCGGGCCGGAACCCGTCGGCGACCATGCCCCACGCCAGGCTGCCCGCGACGAAGACGCCGCCGTAGGCGGCGAGGATCCGCCCGAAGTCGGCATCCGGCTGCAGCGTGGCGACGAACCCGTACGCGCCGAGCGCGACCACGCCCAGCCCGATCCACAGCCAGCCCCGGTGCTCCCGCACGCCCTGCCACACCAGCCAGGCGCCGCCGATCTCGGCGACCGCGGCCACGGCGAACAGCAGGATGGACCGGGCGACCGTCATGCGAGGCAGCGTGCCAGTGGTCCTTCGAGCGGTCGCGCCCGCCGTGGCGCGCCACACCGGGGCCCACGGGCGCATGGTCCGGGGCGAGCCGACCGTGGACGACCACCGCGCCGGCACCGCCCCGGTGCGGACCGTGTCGTGCGGCGTGCACGAGCCGGTGGGACCGGGTGCCGATCTCGAGGAATCCCCGCGGAGGTCAGGGATCCGGGGTTGCGCCGGAGCGATGAGACCGCGCGGCTCGCGGCGTCCACCCCATGAGCGCCCGGATGAGGGGACACACCGATGTTGACCGACACGAAGGCCTACAGCGGCATCGCCGTCCGCGACCTGGCGGCGGCGCGGGAGTTCTACGGCGAGGTGCTCGGGCTGCGCACGTCCGAGGACCACGGCAACCTCTGGCTGCACCTGGCCGGTGGTCGAGACACCTTCGTCTACGAGCAACCGACCGCCACCCCGGCCAGCTACACCGTCCTGAACTTCGAGGTGGACGACGTCGGAGCCGCGGTCGGCGAGCTGACCGCGCGCGGCGTGCGCTTCCAGCACTACGACGGGATGCCGCAGGACGAGCACGGGGTCATGCGCGGGGAGGGCCCGGACATCGCCTGGTTCACCGACCCCTCGGGCAACGTCCTCTCCGTGATTGCCGCCGACTGAGCCGGTCCGGCACGGCCCGCGACCGGCCGGTCCTCGAGGCTGGAGGCGGGTTCTCCGAGGCATTCGGATCGTCCTTCGTCGACGGTCACGTCTGGCGTGCGTGAAGCCCCTCTTCAGGCACGCCAGTGCAGGTGTCCCTGACGTGAACGCCCTCAACGGGTGCGTCGAAGTCGACGAAGGCCGATACCTCCCGCGCCAGCTCGCGTCGGACGGCCGGAGCCGTCGCTCCCTCCTCGGCCGACACCTCAGCCGTCCCGTTGAGCAGGGCCGCGTCGGTGGTGTCTCGTCCGGTGCAGATGTCCTCGTCCTCGGGGCGAGACCCCTCACGAGCGTCTGGACGGACGCGTTCAACGGTCGAGGTGCGCGAACGCTGGCAGCTGGCTGGGACGTCGGTGATCGACAGCTCGTTCGCCTCGACGCTCACGATGGTCGTCAGCGCACGGGGCAGCCTCCGGTGGCGCAGTCGGCGTCGGTGCCGTCGGCCACCGACTGCACCGTGGCGGCCAGGTAGGCGTCCTCGGTGATCCGCTCGTACGGGGACTGCGGGCGGGTGCCGTCCACCATCAGCGTGGTGCCCTTCAGGTGCGGCAGGTAGGACGCCAGCGTGTCGGCCACCTCGGCCAGGTAGCTCTCGGTGAGCTCCCGCTGAGGGGTGTTGACGGTGAAGCTGACCGCGTTGTCGGCATAGCAGGACTGGTACATCTCCTGGAAGGCGAGCATGTCGGCCAGGGCGATCTCGTCGGCCGACTCCACGATCTCGGCCTCGTACCCCAGGGCGACCACCTCGGTCACCAGCTTCTCCATGGTGGGGAACTCCACCACCATCGTGTCTCCGCTGGCGTCGTACACACAGGTCTCGATGGTGTGGCCCTGTCCGGCGACCTCGACCAGCTTGGCGAACTGGTCGGGGTCGTTGCGGTTGAACCGCACCCGGCGGATGAAGTAGCGGGCGTAGATCGGCTGGATGCCCTCGGTCACCCCGGGCAGCTTGGCGATGGAGCCGGTCGGGGCCACCGTGGTCACCTTCACCGGCTCGGGGATGCCCAACGCGAGGGCGTAGTGGCGCGCCTCGTCGCGCACCACCTCGGCCAGCTCCCGCAGGAACCGCCGGTTGGCCGGGTCTCTGGGCACCGTGGAGTACCTCTGGCCGCGCTTGGCGAAGAAGCTCTGCACGCCCAGGTGGCCGACCCCGATCCGCCGGTTGCGGTCCTGCACCTGCCTCTGCTGGGGGTCGGTGATGTCCCCGAACGTGGCCCGGAGCACGAATCGGGTGACCAGCCGGTGTGCCTCGATCAGCCCGAGGACGTCGGCCCGAGACCGTTCGGCGGTGGGGGCGAAGGCGTCCAGGTTGACGTGCGACAGATTGCACGCCTCCCATGCCTCGAGGCCGATCTCTCCGCACGGATTGGTGGCGATCACCTCGCCGATCTCGCCCGTGTTGGTGTAGCTGCTGTTCCAGAACCCGGGTTCGCCGTTGGTCAGCATCCCCCTCACGACCGCCATGTGCACCGCCCGGGCGTGGGGGTCACCGTCGGCCAGGGCGGCGAGGTAGGCCGTGTCGATCTCCACGGAGATGTTCGTCGTCCAGTGCTCACCGGTGTCGGCCTTGCAGGTGATGAACTCGTGGACGTGCGGGTCGTTCCAGTGGCAGATCGCCATGCGAGCCGAGCGGCGCACGCCTCCTGAGACCACGCACTCATCGATGGCGTGGTCGATCGCCATGGCCTCGATCGGGGTGAGATGGGCGGAGCGACACCGGCGCCACTCGTCGCCGACCACACTCACGATCTCACCCCTGGCTCCGTTCATCACCTCGCCGATGCGGCGCATCGTGCGGGCGAAAGGAGCCGGGCCACTGGCAGTGCCACCCAACGTCGCGAGCCGGGCACCTCTGGCCCGCACCCGCGAGACGTCGTAGACCCGGTCGGCGTCGATGACGGTGTCGTCGGTCATGAAGGTGTCGATCAGGTCGACCACGGCTGCCGCCCAGCCCTCCCGCGAGTCCTCCACCGGAAAGGCGCCGGGCCAGTCGGCGTCGAACCGCTCGGACAGCACCCCGGCCTCGCGCATCTCGGCGTAGTCCGGGTGCGCCGGATCGCAGACGATGTGCACGGTCAGCTCCCGGCGGGGAGCGCCGTAGGACGCCAGGAACCGGGAGGAGTAGTTGGCGCCGACCCCACCACCTTCCAACAGCCGCACGAAGGTGAAGTCGAAGTGGGTCGACAGCTTCGCTCCCCAGCCGGACACGTGGCAGTTGAACAGGAACTGCCGGCCCTCGACACCGCTGGCCCACAGGTGCCGGCCAGCGGGCAGGATCTTGAAGTCCAGCATGAGAGAGGTCAGCCGGGTGTACTCGGCCCAGGCGGCGTCCGGCCACTCGCCGGGGTCGCCGTGGACCAGTGCCAGGTTGCCGGTGGCCACGCGCTGCACGGTCTCGGGCCAGGTCTCGTTACCGCCGTGGGGGTGCTTGCGGGAGTAGGTCCGCTGGTAGACGACCTCACCGGTCGGACCCCAGTTGATGTCACTCACGGGAAGTTGCTCCAAGTAGCACGTTCGTGTCCGTGTGACCGGCATCGAGCCGGCCGGTCAGTCGTGCACGCCCCGGGCGATGCGCTGGTCCACCGTCGGCACCGTCACGAGGTGGTGGGCGGTGATCTCCTCACCGATCCAGCCGCATCCGTGGGCCAGCGACAGGCGGCGCGGCGCTCGAGGTGGCCGCCGTCGTGGGGTGCGGGTCGTCGGGAAGGCCGGCGATGACGCCGGCGGTCAGCGGCTCGTCCGGGCCGGCGGTGAGGACCGTGGCGATCGCGTTGCGCTCGGCGTCGGCCGTCCAGTGGCCGTGGGTGACCGCCACGGCGGCCTGACGGGCAGTGGAGGCGCAGCAGTCGGAGCAGGGGTGGCCGCCAGGTCGCGGCGTCGCCGTCGCCCTCGCGCGCGTCGGGCGGACCGTTGATGGCCGGCCCCGCAGCACGAACAGGGTCCAGCCCTCGCCGACGGACGAGGAGGTGCCCGACGACGTCGATCCCGCGGATGGTCGCGTTGCCGGTCGGCGGGAGGGACGGGTGCACCGGACCTGACGGTCACTGCGGGCCGCACGCGGACCAGGCACCGCGACCGTGGCGCGCGTCGGCACCCAGGACCTGCGCACGATCGGCCCAGCCGTGCCGGTCCAGGGCGACCGGGCGGCGCGCACGACGGGCCTGCGCGGCCACCACCGCGAGGGCGAGGGCGAGTGCCGCGAGCTCCTCCTCGTCCGGATGGCCCCGCAGCACCCGGAAGTCGGGCACCGGCCCCGGCGTCACAGCGGGATGTTCCCGTGCTTGCGTGGCCGACGCTCGGTCCGCTTGCTGCAGAGGAGCTGGAGTCCACGAGCGATCGCCACCCGGGTGTCGGCAGGGTCTATCACGTCGTCGACGAGACCGTGCTCGGCGGCGTACCGCGGGTCCAGGTACTCGTCGCGGTACTCGCTCGCCAGACGAGCCCGCAGGGCAGCGGGGTCCGGGGCGCCGGCGAGGGCCCTGCGGTGCAGCACGTTGACGGCGGCCTCGGGACCCATGACGGCGATCTCGTTCGTCGGCCAGGCGAAGGAGAGGTCCGTGCCGATCGACCGGGAGTCCATGACGATGTAGGCCCCGCCGTAGGCCTTGCGCAGGACCACCTGCACACGCGGCACGGTGGCCTCGCAGTAGGCGTAGAGGAGTTGCGCGCCGTGGCGGATGATCCCGGCCTCCTCCTGGTCCCGCCCGGGGAGGAAGCCGGGCACGTCGACCAGCGTGACCAGCGGGATGCCGAAGGTGTCGCAGAAGCGGACGAACCGGGCAGCCTTCTGGGACGCGTGCCGGTCGAGCACGCCGGCCAGGACGAGGGGCTGGTTGCCGACCACGCCGACGACACGCCCGTCGATCCGCCCGAGGACGCAGACCACGTTGCCCGCCCACTCCCGGTGGAACTCGACGGGCTCCTCGTCGTCGAGCAGTTCGGCGATGACGTCTCGCACGTCGTAGGGGCGGCGCGCGTCGGCGGGCACCAGATCGGCCAGCCGGGGGCGGACGTCGTCGGCCGCACCGCACGGGGGGCCGCTGGGTGCGGGATCGAGGTTGTTGGACGGCAGCAGCGACAGCAGGTGCCGTACCCGGTCCAGGCACTCGCGCTCGTCGTCGACCACGATGGTGGCCACGCCGGAGCGCGGGCCGTGCACGCCGGCACCACCCAGCTCCTCGTGACTGACGCGCTCGCCGGTCACGGTCTGCACGACGTCCGGGCCGGTGAGGTACATCTGGGCGACGTCGCGGACCATGAAGACCACGTCCGCCAGAGCCGGGGAGTAGGCCGCGGCCCCGGCGCACGGACCCAGCACCACGCTGATCTGCGGCACGATCCCGGACGCGGCGACCTGGCGTCGGAAGATCTCGCCGCACCCGTGCAGCGCGAGCACGCCCTCCTGGATCCGCGCCCCGCCGCTGTCGTTGAGCGCGATGACCGGACAGCCGGTCGCCAGGGCGAGGTCCATCACCTTGTGGATCTTGGCCGCGTGGGTCCGGCCGAGCGAGCCACCCATCACCGTGAAGTCCTGGGCGTAGACGAAGACCCGCCGCCCGTCCACGGTGCCCGAACCCGCGACGACCCCGTCGGTGTACGCCCCGGCGCTCCGGGACGTCATCGCGCCGCCGGCCGCGGCACGACGGTGCAGGTCGAGCTCGGTGAAGGAGTCGGGGTCCAGGAGCAGGGCCAGCCGCTCCCGGGCGGTGAGCTTGCCCAGCGACCGCTGGCGCGCCACCGCCTCCGGTCGGCCCTCGACGACGGCGGCGCGCCGGGACTCGTGGTCGGCGCGCAGGGCTGCCATGGAGAGCGGGGGCGGGGGCGGGGGCGTCCGCTGGGGGAACCGGAGGACGTTGTCCTCGCCGGCGTGCTGCTGGCCGCCGGTCCCGGGGTCCTGGTCGACGGCGTCCGCGGGCACTGTCACGCGAGTGCACTCCCGTCTCCGGCGGGCGAGGCCGACCGCCGGGCTCGTTCGAGGTCGCCGCTCACGACGCACCCCTCGCGCGGGTCGTCGGCTGGGTGGCGGGGCCGATGCGGTGGTAGCCGCCGTCGAAGAACGACAGCGCGGCGGAGCTCTGCCCCCGGCTGCAGTCGACCACCCGGCCGAGGAAGACCGAGTGGTCACCGCCCTCGTGCACCTGGTGCAGCCGGCACTCGACCCAGGCCAGTGCACCGGTCAGCAGCGGCGCCCCCGTCCGCTTGCCGATGCGGTGGTCGATGGACGCGAACTGTGCCATCCCGGCAGGGCGGCGCCAGTCCGCGAACCAGCGAGCGGTGTCGGTCTGGTCGGCGCCGAGGATGGAGACACCGAAGGACTGGGCAGCGAGGATGGAGGCGTGCATCCGGGCTGCCCGCGACACGCAGCAGAGCACCATGGGAGGGGTCAGCGACACCGACGTGAACGCGTTGGCCGTCATCCCGTGCGCGCCGTCCCCCCCGGCGGTGAGCACGGTGACGCCGGTGGCGAACTGGGACATGACCGCGCGGAGCTCGTTCTGCTCGTTGACCACCCGCCGCTGCCGGCGGACGACGCTGAGCGGCTTGACCGGGACCTCTCGCCCGGGGGACCTCGTCACGCCGTCACGCCGGCCACGGCGTAGGGGGCCAGGGCTCGGCGCAGGGACTCGGGCACCCGCGCCGGCACGGTCGCGGTGTTCGGCCCGCGCATGCAGGCGATCCGCTGCCGCCCGCGGGCCACGAGGTTCTGCGCGCCGTCGGTCACCTGGACGTAGTCGAAGGTGAACTGCACCTGCGTCTGCGTCAGTTCCTCGAGCCGCATCCGGATCGACAGGTCGTCGAAGGCGGAGATCTCGGAGAAGAACTCGCACTCGACGTTGAGCGTGAACAGCTTCAGGTCCTGCCGCACCTCCTCCAGGACCGCCGGCGCCTTCTCCCGGAGGAACATCTCCCGGCACCGGCCCTGCCACCGCAGGTAGTTGACGTAGTAGACGTTGCCGACGAGGTTCGTCTCCTCGAACCCGACGGTGTGCAGGTACTCGTAGTAGTCGGACACGGGTCAGTCCTCCCTCGTCGCGAGGACGGCGAACACGATCGGATCGGATCGGCCGTCCACCCTGGTCGCCCAGGTGGCGATCTGCGCTCCGCCCGCCGACAGGAGCGCCCAGCCCCCGGGGTGGACGGAGTGCAGCGTCAGCGCCTGGGTCTGGCTGCCGGTCTTGCGGATGCACTCCAGCGCCGACCACACCCGGGTGGCCGCGATCGTGGGGGACTCGTGGACGTCGGACGCCAGCAGGTCCCGCAGGCTCAGCAGGTCCGCGCCGAGCAGGCCGGCCCAGTCCTCCTCGGTGCGCTCGAGAGCCACCTCGGCGTCGCAGGTCAGCCGCCGGTCACCGGTCACCACCAGGGTCAGACCCGCACTGTGCGAGGCCGACACCTCGACGCCGTCCGCCTCGGGCTTGCCGTCGGGCCGGTACCGCAGCCGCACCGGTGCCCCGAGCGCGCGGCCGGCCGCCAGCTGGGTCTGTGCGCGTCGCTGCCCGGTCGTCCGAGCCGGCGAGTCCGCCGGATCCGGTTCCACCACCACAGCGCGCCGACCCCCCAGGACGGTCTCCAGGGTCCGCTCCAGGTGTGGCCCGAGCATCGCCGGCGACCACGACCCGACCGCCCCACGACTGCGGATGGCACGCAGCACGAGGCCGGTCCACCGCTCCACCAGCCGGCCGTCCGGGTCGCGCACGTCGACGTCGTAGGTGTAGCTGTCACCGTCCTGGCTGCGCTCGCGGGCGTCCAGCACGACGTGGGGCAGGTCCGCCGTCGCCCGATCGGCGAGGTGCAGTTCCTCGATCGCCTGGGGCAGCAGCGTCGCGTCGGGCACGCAGCACTGGATCGCGTGCATGACCACGTCCCGGGTGCCCGGGTCGGCCAGCAGTCGCTCCTGGGGCAGGAACGTCGCGAACCAGCTCTCCTGCTCCGTGCAGGCCACCTCGGCGATCGCCCGCCGGGCCGCGGCGTGCTGGTAGGCGAGCAGTCGCTGGAAGCGCTTGCCCTGGAACAGCACGCTCCCGTACAGCTCGGTGACCGGGTCGCACACCACCTTGGGCAGCGAGGACGGAGCACTGCGCAGGTCGGGCAGTGCGGGGCGGGTGAAGCAGAGACGAGCACGGAAGTGGTCGGCGCTGAACCCCGTCTCCTCGCTCCGCAGCACCACGTCGACGGTCTCGGGGTCACGGGCCAGCGCGGCGAGGCGGATCGTCGTCGACGCGCCCGGACGCACCGTGATGGGCCTGAGGAACTCCACCCCCGACAGCACCGGCACGCCGGTGGTCCCGGTGAGCGCGCTGGCCACCTGGGTCATCGCCTCCATGCCGATGACCGCCGGGAACACCAGGTTGCCGTCGAGCTGGTGGTCGCCGAGGTACGGGTCGCTGCCGGCGCTCAGGTCGGCCTCGGTGACCAGCTCGATGCCGGGGTAGTGGACGATCACGCGGTCCACGAAGCGGTGCAGCGGCAGCTCGGTGCGCTCCACCGGCAGGGTCACCATCCCGGCGGTTCGCCCGCACACCACGGCCACCGGGGGTGCCTGCGGGTCGGCGAGCAGGCTCCGCAGGACCGCGATGCCGTCCTCCGTGGGGATGGGCGTGATGCCGTCGCGCTGCAGTGCGCTGACGACGCCGAGCTTCTCGCCCATGCCGGCGCCGGACCACACCGACCACTCGCAGGCCAGCACCTTGGCCTGCGGGTGCTCACGACCGAAGCGCAGGGTGAGCTCGGTCATCCAGTCGTTGGCGGTGGCGTAGTGCGCCTCGCCCCGCAGGCCGGACCGGCCGATGATGCTGCCGAACGTCACGAGCAGCTTGATCCGGTCCTCGTCCACGGCGTCGAGCACGGCCCGGAGGCCGGAGACCTTCGGCGCAGCAGTGGACCGGAAGGACTCCTCGGTGAGGCTGAAGAGGGCGCCGGGCTCGTTGCGCCCCGCACCGTGCAGGACCGCGGTGACCGGACCCAGGGCGGCCTGTGCCCGGGTGACCGCCGCGCGGACCTGCTCGGCCGAGGTGACGTCGGCCTGCTCGTACCGGTAGCGCAGCCCCGCGGCGTCCATCCGGAGGAGGTTCGCCGCCAGCTCGGGGTCGTCGGCGGGTGCGCTGCGCCCCAGCAGCACCAGCTTCGCCCCGCTGTCGGCCGCCACCGCCAAGGCGCTCTCGGCGGTGATGCCCTTGCCGCCACCGGTCACCAACAGGACGTCGTCCGGCCCGAGGGGCAGCGGCGCCGTCGGCGGCATGGCCGTCACGGACCGCAGGGTCGGGACCCAGCGGACACCCGAGGCGTCGTACCGGGCCTCGGCGTAGTCCTGGGTGGCTGCGGTCTCGGCGACCACGCTGGCCACCGCGTCGGCGATCGTGGTCGGATCGGTGCTCAGCACCTGCGGCAGCTCGACGATCGTGGTCCGCGTCGAGGGGTCCTCCAGCCGCAGCGTCCGGGCCAGTCCGGAGGCGCCCAGCCCCTGCTGGACGACCACGAACCGGGTGCCGTTCGGAGCCGCCAGGACGGTGCGACCGGCTTCCAGGAACAACCCGAAGTGGCTCTCGTCGGCATCGGCCGGGAGGCACAGCAGCACCCCGTCGCCGATGCCGGCACCGGCGAGCCCGACCCGCAGCGGCTCCGCCAGCGGGTGACCGTCCGGCGCGAAGACCGACCACTCGGACCGGGTCGCGCCGATGCCGGTGTCGACCACCGGGCGGGCAGCGACGACGTGCTCGACCGCGAAGGGGCGGACCCACGGCGCCACGCCGGGCACCTCCCCGCGGGCCGAGCTGTCCTCCACCCGTTCGGTCTGCGCGAGCTCGTCGATCATCTCGGCGAGCTCGCCCAGGCAGACCGTGGCGAAGTTGGGCATGCCCTCCAGTGCCGGGCGGCCGAGCGCCCGGGTGACCTCGTTGACGATCTGACCGACCGTGATCGAGCTCAGGTGCAGGTCGTCGAGCGGGTGGGTGTCGGCATCGAGTTCCTCGACGGGCAGCTCGACGCGCTCGGCCGCCAGGGCGCGGAGCAGGTCGAGGGTGGAGCTGACGTCGCCGGCACCGACCGCGACGCGGGAGGTCACGGGGTTGCTGACGGTGTGCTGGTCGGTCGCGAGCCCGGCGCCGATGGACGGAGCCGCCTCGCAGGGGCTGGTCAGGAACGACATGTCCGCGTCCAGTGCCAGCGGACGCACCACCCGGCCGGCGAACAGCGTGGCCGTGTCGACGCTCACCCCGGCGACGAAGGCCGCGCCCACCACGCGCATCAGCGGCCCGAGGGAGGAGCTGTCGGTGTCGAGGGCGAGGACCGGGGTGTCCGGGGCGATCTGCGTGGCCAGCCCGGTGAGCACGCGGCCGGGACCGACCTCGATGAGCAGGTCACTGCGCCTGGCCACCTGCTCGGCCGCCTCCCGGAACCGGACCGGCAGGACGATCTGGTCACGCAGCAGCCCGACGAGGTCCTCGGTCGCGTGCAGCACCTCCCCGGTGACCGTGGAGACCACCGGGCGCCGCAGGCGGCTGAAGCCCACCGCGCTGAGCGGCTCGGTCATGGCAGCCGCGGCAGGCTCCAGGGCGGGGGAGTGGAAGGCGTGGGAGACCGGTATCCGGGTGGCGTTGACCCCCCGCGCCCGGGCGCGGGCGCAGGCGCGCTCGATCGCGGCGCTGGAGCCGGACACCACGGTCTGCTGGGGCCCGTTGTACCCGGCGATCACCACGTCCTCGCCGCCCAGCTCCGCGGCGTCGTGGGGACCGACCGCCAGGCCGGCCATCGCGCCGTCGGAGCCGCCGCCGGCGGCCATGACCCTGCCTCGGACCTCGGCCAGGGACACCACCTGGGCCTGGTCCATGGCCCCTCCCCAGTGCAGAGCGGTGAGCTCCCCGAGGCTGTGCCCGGTGGCGACGTCTGCGGTGATCCCGAGGAGGTCGAGCACCCGCAGCCCGGCCACCGAGCCGCTCACGATCCGCGGCTGGGCGACCTCGGTGGCCGTGCTGTCCCCGGCGTCGGTCAGCGCGGCGGTGCGGTGGACCTCCTCGGCGACGGCGAAGCGGCGACGGAGGGCGCTGGCCCCTCCCCGCCCGCTGCCCTGACCGGGGAACAGGAAGCCGATCCGCGGCTGGGCCGCGGTCGTGCCGAGGAAGACCCCGTCGGTGCTGCCGATGTGCGCGGTGGCGTCGGAGTCGAGGAGGCCCAGCAGCCGCCTCAGCCCGCGCTCGGCGTCCTCGGCGGAGCCGGCCACGACCGCTGCGCGGCTGGCGCGCCCCGCGAGCCGGGCGGCGAGGGTGCCCGCCAGGTCGGTCAGTTCGGCCATGGCCAGCGCCGGGACGACCTCGAGCAGCGCCTCCACCTGCGCCCGCAGGCCGTCGCGGTGGTCCGCGTCGAACAGCAGCACCTCGACGTCCTGACGCCCCGACACCGCGGCGACGGTGTGGTCGTCCAGGACGGTCCGCCGGGCGGCCGTGGGCGCGCGCTCCACGGTGACGTGCGAGTTGATCCCGCCGAACCCCATGGCCGACACCCCGGCGCGGATCTCCTGGTCGGCCGGCCAGAGCTCGGCGGTCCGCGGCAGGTACAGCGCGGCGTCGGAGTCGGCGAGCAGCGGGTGCGCGTCGGTGTTCCCGGTGACCGGGGGGATCACCTGGTGGTGCACGGCGAGTGCGGCCTTGATCAGACCGGCCACCCCGGCGGCGGCCTTGGTGTGCCCGAAGTTGCCCTTCACGGTGCCCAGCGCGGCGGGGGCCGCGGTGGGACCGGCGTCGCGGCGCGCGCCGGAGAGGGCCGCGATCTCGGTGGCGTCGCCGAGTGCGGTGCCGGTGCCGTGTCCCTCGAAGTAGGACACCGTGTCCACGCCGTAACCGGCGCGGTGGTACGCGCGCCGGATGGCCAGCCGGTGGCCGTCGGCCTCGGGCCGGGTCATCCCGCCCTTGCCGTCGGACGACACACCCCAGCCGGTGATGGAGGCGTAGATGCGGGCACCGCGCTCGAGGGCGTCCTGCTCCCGCATGAGCACGAGCGCCCCGGCACCCTCGCCGGGCCAGAACCCGTTGGAGTGCTTGTCGTAGACCTTCATCTCCGCGGTCGCCAGGGCGCCGGTCTTGGCGAACCCGATCAGCTCGAACGGGTCGATCGAGAGGTCGACCCCGCCGGCGATGGCGACGTCGAGGTCGCCGTGGGTCAGGGCGTTGGCCGCGGTCGCCACCGAGAGGAGGGAGGACGAGCAGGCCCCGTCGACGGTGTAGCCGCCACCGGCCAGGTCGAAGTAGTTGCAGATCCGGCCCGCGATGGTGTTGGCCAGCCCACCGGCGAGCGTGTCCTCGTCGATGCTCGGGAAGGGGGCCTTGTACTGGTCCTGCAGGGTGTGCAGGAAGCGCCCCACCTGCTCCTCCGACCACCCGTCCGCGGTGAGCGCGGCGGCCACCGTGCGGCGCACGTACGGCCACCGCAGCCGCATGACGTTGGCGCGCGAGAACTCCCCGGTCAGGCTGTTGCCCAGGACCACGCCGGTGGTCTGGCGCGGCAGCCCCTCGCCGTCGGGGAAGCCGGCGTCCGTCAGAGCGCGGGCCGCGACGTCCAGCGCGAGCCAGTGTGTCGTGTCGGTGGACCGGTACGTGCTCCCGGCGATCTTGTAGGCCGGCCGGTCGAAGGAGTAGTCGCGCAGCACCGCCGCGCGGTCGGCGTAGAAACGGTCCGGCACGTCCGGATCGGGCGAGTAGTAGTCGGCGCGGTTCATCCGGACGTCCGGGAGCCGACGGAATGCGCGCCGTCCGGCCAGCACGTTGTCCCAGAACTCGGCGGGACTGCCGGTGTCTGGATACGTCAAGCCGATACCGACGATCGAAATACGCTCAGTGCTCATGCCGTCGTGCTCCAGACGTTGTTCTCGCTACCGATCTGTCGCGGCGGTTCGATGGGGTCAAGCATCCGGTGAGCCCCATCGACGCGTCTTCTCACCGACTGCCACGCCGTCGTGGGTGCACGGTCACGCCGCGACGGCCAGCCGGCGGGGAGCGATCGCCCGTGAGGCCCCGGGGGAGGTGAGCTCCTGCGGGCGGCCGGCGAGGGTGATCGCGATCGGCGGGTCGATCGGCTGCAGGGCGTGGGTGCGGACCCGGACGGGCACCGACTCGTCGCCGGTGATCGTCACCGACTGGCGCAGCGACCCGAAGGACAGGGTCGTGCCGCCGCCCGGGGCCGGGTGCTCGGCCGCGGCCAGGACCAGCCACCGCCCGGGCGGCACGTTCTCCAGGGTCACGGTCGCCGACGGGGTGCGCTGCAGGCCGGTGAAGGAGACCGGGCCGCACTGCGGGATCTTCTCCGCGAAGACGCCCACCAGCAGGTTGCCCGGGGCGAGGTCACCGGGGAGGTCGATCCGGGCGGTGATGGACGCGTGCCCACGCGGCTTGCCGGCACATCCACGGCCGGCCTCGCGCAGGGCCTCGAGGGAGGGCAGCCGCTGGAAGTGCGGGGCGACGGCGACCAGCAGGTCGTTCACCTGCGGCTCGCGGTACTGCGAGGGCGTCATGCCGACCGCACGGGTGAACCGGCTGGTGAAGGTCCCCACGCTGGAGTAGCCGACCGTGCACACGATGTCCGAGACCGTCAGCGAGGACGTCAGCAGGAGCCGCTTGGCCTCGAACATCCGCACGGCGGTGAGGTAGCGGCCGGGCGTGACACCCGTCGCCTTGGCGAAGATGCGGGAGAAGTGGAAGGGACTGACGAACACCTCGGCCGCCAGCTCCGTCAGCGTGATGGGCTCGTAATAGCGCTCGTGCATCGCGGCGATGGCCCGGCGAACGGCCGTGTGCATCGGACGTTCCATCATCCGCGAGTCGATCCTCGTCACGTTCGAGCGGAACGTGACCGGGGCCCCGATGGCGTTCATCTGTTCCTCCGTCCACTGTCACCGGAATGGCCCGGTGCGGTTGTGTGACCTCATCGACCCTGTTGTTCGCCACTCGAGACCAGATTGAGTTCCGCACGAAGCGGGAATGGGTCGAACGTCTCGAGCTGCCGTTTCGGTCACGACTGCTCAGCGGTCCCGGCATCGCGTCGGGTGTCGCCGGACCGTCGTCGGGACCGCTCAGTGGACGGCGAGGCCGTCGACGCGGCGCGGGGCCGCGGGGATGTGGAAGAGGTCGACGAGCAGGTCGAGCTGGGCCCGGTCGCCGACGAGGCGGACCAGGCCACGGTCGAGCGCCTCGTCGGGGCTGAGCTCCTGGGCGAAGAGCGGTCGGAGGGACCCGCGCGCCTCGACGACCAGGGTGGCGTCGGCGTAGCCGCCCTCGGCGACCTTGAGCTCGCCGTCGTCGACCAGGGCGTGCAGCACCATGTCGGGGCCGTACCGGAGTTCCGCGCTCATCCGGACTCCGGCTGCTCGTTCGGGGCGGAACATCGTGTACAGGGAGAGCATCGCGGCGTCCATGGTGAAGACGTCGTCCTCGGCGGCCTCGCCCAGCGACCGGGCGCCCCACAGGCCCAGGTCCAGCAGCACCGACTCCAGCTGCCTGCCGTACTCCGTGAGCTCGTAGACCACCGAGGCGTCCAGTTGCGGGAGGATGCGGCGGCGCACCACGTCGGCCTCCTCCAGCTCGTTGAGGCGGGCCGAGAGGATGCTCGCCGGGATCCGCGGCAGCCCCTTCTGCAGATCGGTGAAGCGCTTGGGGCCGAGGACCAGGTCACGGACGACCAGGAGGCCCCAGCGCTCCCCGACCATCTCCAGGGACCGGGCCAGGCCGCAGTACTGTCCATACCGACGGGACATCTCACATCTCCACTTCCGGGTGTGCGGGCGGGTGTTCGGGTGGATGTGCGGTCGTGCGTGCTCGGCGGAGCGGCCGGCGGCCGCGGCGTCGTGTCGTGGGCGGCCGGATCAGCGGGCGTGCGGCCGGCCCTGGTCGGAGAGCAGTTCGAGGTGCAGGGCGCGGAGCTCGTCGCAGGGCTCCACGCCGAGTTCGCTGATCAGGCGGCTTCGCAGGTCGCGGTAGGTGGCCATCGCGTCCGAGCGCCGTCCACTGCGAGCGAGCACCCGCATCAGCTGGCCGTGCAGGACCTCGTCGAGCCGGTCCACCGCGACCATCGTGCGCAGGTCGCCGATCAGCTCACGGTGGGCGCCCAGTGCCATCTCCGCCTCGATGCGCAGGTGCTGCGCGTGCCGCCGCTGCTCCTCGAGCTCGACGACGAACCGCGAGAGGACCGGTCCACACGGGACGTTGGCCAGCGGCGGCCCGGACCACAGCTCCAGGGCCGCCCGCAACGTGCGGACGGCGTCCGCATGGCGGGCCTCGGACATCTCGGCGGCACCTCGCCGGCAGAGCTGCTGGAAGCTGGTCGCGTCCAGCTGGGCGGGTGAGATGCACAGCAGGTAGCCGGGGTACCTCGTCGCCAGCATGGCCTCGGCGTCCGTGGCCAGCTCGTTCTCCTCGATGCAGCGGCGCACGTTGTACACGTACGTCTGCATCGTGGTCCGCACGCTGCGCGGCGGCCGGTCGCCCCAGAGCTCCTCGACGATCGAGTCGATGTGCACCACGCGGCCGGGACGCAGCAGCAGCATCCCCATCAGCTGGAGGACCTTGGGCGCGGTGGGTGCGTGGTCGACGCCGTCCTTCAGCACTTCCAGCCGGCCGAGCACCGTGAACCTGACGTCCACGCTCGGGTTTGGCGGTGCCGAATCGGTATGAATGCCCAGCATGCGGGAAGCTGAAACAGGCATGTCTGCCTCCGTGAGGTCTGCCGATCCCTGGACGCCGCGGGTGACGAAGCCCGCCGGGTCTGTGCGTCCGATCTCCGGCTGCCGAGATGTTTGCAGATCAGCGGCTCGCGGAGGCAGTGACAGGGGCACCAGTAGCCCGTGACGGAGGCACGGCCGGTCGGGGCGCGGGCATTGATCGACTATGAGAAATTCATGCCCGACTCGTGACGTACGGGTGTGGCGAAGACCACTGGAAAAAAGCACGCTCTCCGTGTTTGAAACCGCCGGCAGTCGCTGCCACACACCCTTGGAGCCGTCATGACCGTCACCCCGATCACCACCGACGACAACTCCCTCCGGGCCCCTGTGGCACCCGCGGAGGTCGAGGCGCCGGTCGTCATCGACCGCTTCGACCAGTGGGCCCACTCCGGGCCGGGAGTCGTCACCTACTGCTACTGCTGGATCGACTCGGTCACCACGGCCGGCTGACTGCCACCACCATGACCACGGGGTTCCCACGCCTGCGCAGGCACCTGGGCACCGGAGTGGCCGGTGACGCCGCGTTCCTCTTCGACGAACGCGGCGTCACCGCGGTGCGCGGCGCGGCGGTGCCTGCACTCGCTCGGCTGCTGGACGGCGCCCGACACGTCGACGCGCTGGTCGGCGCCGGTCCGGTCGGGCCGGACGACCGACGTGTCACGGGCCTGATCGACGGTCTGGTCGAGGCCGGACTGGTCGTCCTGGAGCCCGGGGTGCCGGGCGCACCTGCCGACGACCCGGCGCTCGCCTGGTGGGACGCCTGCGGCATCGACGGAGGTCCCGGCGGAGTGCCCTCCCGGGTCACGCTCACCTCTGTCGGTGACGAACTCGACCCGGCGCCCGTGCGCGCCGCACTCGGGGCGGCGGGCGTCGAGGTCGTCGCCACCGGGAGGGTCGAGCAGGCGGCCGCCGTCGACGTCGACCTCGACGTCGTGCTGTGCACCGACTACCTGGACCCACGGCTGGGCGAGCGCGACGCCGCCCAGCGGGAGTCCCGGCGGCCGTGGTTGCTGGCCCGGGTCGACCGGGTCCAGCTCTGGATCGGGCCGGTCTTCGGTGCGGACCCGGGCGCGGGCTGTTGGCACTGCCTGGCACACCGCCTCTGGTCGCACCGGCGGCCGGAGGCGGTCGCGCAGGCCGTCCTCGGACGACCCGGTCCGGCGCACCGCCCGGCATCCGCCGTCCCGTCCGGCCGCGCGGCCGCTGCGCACCTCATCGCCCTCGAGGTGACCAAGTGGACGGCCGGGTACCGGCACGCGGGTCAACGGAGTGTCTGGGTGCTCGACACGCACACCCTGGTCGGCGAGCACCACGAACTGCGGGCCCGTCCCCAGTGCCCCAGCTGTGGCGACCCCGGGCTCGTCGCGGCGAACACCGCGCGTCCGGTGCGGCTACGGCCGGCGCCCAGGGTGGCCGGCAGTGGCGGAGGGGACCGGACGCTGCACCCGGCCGAGATGCTGGCCCGCCACCGTCACCTCGTCGGCCCGGTGACCGGGCTCGTCAAGCAGGTCACCCCCGACCCTTCCGCCCCTCCGTTCGTGCACGCCTACCGATCCGGGCCCAACCTGTCGCGGCGGGTGTCCGACCTGTCGGCCCTCCGTTCGTGTCTGCGCGCGGAGAACGGTGGGAAGGGGCTCACCGCCGTGGACGCCGAGGTCGGCGCCCTCTGCGAGGCGGCGGAACGTCACTCCGGCACGTTCGAGGGCGACGAGCTGCGCATCCCCGGCAACCTGCGGTCCCTGGGCGAGGCGGCGATCGACCCCCGTGAGTGCCTGCTCGTCGACCCGGTCCAGTACGCGACCAGGCTCGACTGGAACCGGAGGCACTCCGGCTTCAACCACGTCCCTGCGCCTTTCGACCCGGACCGGGTGGTCGACTGGACGCCGCTGTGGTCGCTGACGTCGCAGCGGCAGCGGCTGCTCCCGACCGCGATGCTGTACTTCGGTGCACCGGCCGACGGGTCGCTGTTCGCCGACTCCAACGGCTGCGCAGCCGGCAGCAGCATCGAGGACGCCGTGCTGCAAGGTGCGCTCGAACTGGTCGAACGGGACTCGGTCGCGCTCTGGTGGTACAACCGCACGACCATGCCCGGCGTCGACGTCGCGGCGTTCGGTGACCACCGGCTCGAGGAGATGCGAGGTCACCACGCGAGCATCGGACGCGAGCTGTGGGCACTCGACGTCACCGCCGACCTGGGCGTGCCGACGATGGTCGCGGTGTCGAGGGACACCCGCGGGGCGGAGGAGCGCATCCTGCTCGGGTTCGGTGCCCACCCGGACCCGGTCACCGCGCTGCGCAGGGCCTTCGCCGAGGTCAACCAGATGCTGCCCATGGCGGCCGCGGATCCGGCACGGTCCGGTGACCCCGACTGGGCCTGGTGGGCGCAGCACGCCACGCGGGCCAACCAGCCTCACCTGGGCCCCGACCCCACGGTGGCGCTCCGGAGACCCGCGGACTTCGCCCACGAACCGAGACAGGACGTGCGGGACGAGGTCGAGACGCTCGTCGCGGCTCTGGCGGCCCAGGGGCTGGAGCTGCTCGTGCTCGACCAGACCCGTCCCGACGTGGGGATCCCGGTGGTGCGGGTGGTGGTGCCCGGCCTGAGGTCGTTCTGGGCCCGCTTCGCACCGGGCCGGCTGTTCGACGTGCCGGTGCGCCTGGGACGGCTGGCGCACCCCCGGGCGCTCCGCGACCTCAACCCCGTGCCGTTGTTCACGTGAGGCGGAGGGGAGGTGGACCAGGTGCTCGGTGAGGACCCGGACCCGACGTCGATGACCAGGCGACTGTGGTCGCTGTCCGACGACGCGCTGGTCGAGGCCGACGTCGGCTCGCTCACCGTGGTGTCGCGGTGGGGGGAGCGCACCATCGACGGCGTCGATCCGGCGGGCGTCGAGCTGCTCCGGCGGATGGGCTTCGGTCCGGTCTCGCTGCAGAACTCCCTGCCGTCGCGCGGCGAGCCCGCCGGCCGGCTCCCCGTCGGGGACGAGGCGACGGTCCGGTCCCTGGAGGAGGTGCTGGACCAGCTCCGGGGCGTCGTCGTCCACTCGCTCGCCACGCTGGACGGGCAGGGCCCGCTGCTGTCGGTCGCCCCGGTGGTCCGCGACCCGGAGTTCCGGCCCACGCCGGTCGGCGGCCACCGGACGGTGCGACTGTCGTGCTTCGCGACGATCCGCCCACAGGGTGACCACCTGCTGCTGGAGGTCCCCGGAGCGCCGTACCAGGCGCTGCTCGGACAGCCGGCAGCCGCTGCCGTGGCCACCGCGCTCGCCGCTCCGGCCACGATCGCCGACGTGGTGGACCGGACGGGGGTGCCACCACCGGTCGTGGCCGACGTGCTCTCGTTCCTGGTCGCGGCCGGGGTGCTCCTCCTGGCCGACGAGGACGGTCGCTTCGAGGAGGACCACGACACCGCCCGGCGCGGGTGGGCGCACCACGAGCTGCTGTTCCACGCGCTCAGCCGTAGTCGCCAGGGTGGTCGTCCGCCGGATGCGGTGGTGCGCCTGCAGACCACCGACCCCGCGCCCGTCACACTGCCGAGGCCGGCCGGGCGCCGGTTCGTGCTGCCGCATCCCGACCCGGCGGCGCTGGCGGCGGGTGACCCCACGCTCACCGACCTGCTCGAGTCCGACCACGAGTGCCCGCACGTGTCCGGCGAGAGCTTCACCGCGGGCCAGCTGGGGGAGCTGCTGTTCCGCAGCGCGCGGGTCCGGTCGACGGGGCCGGCCCTGCAGCCGGTGCTGGCCCAGGCCGCCGGCCACGTCACCTCGCAGCGGCCCTACCTGAGCACGGCCTGTCTGTACGAGCTCGAGCTGTACCTCACCGTCGACCGGTGCACGGACCTGCCGCGGGGCTCCTACCACTACGACCCTCTCGAGCACTGCCTCACGCTGGTGGACGAGGACGACGCCCGGACCGACGCGGCCCTCGACGTCGCCCGCGCGGGAGCCGGGGTGTTGTCACGGCCCGCGGCGATGCTCACCATCACCGCGAGGCTCGGACGGCTGTCCGCGGTGCTCGCCGGAGCCGCGTACGCGACGGCGCTCAAACACTGCGGCATGCTGCAGGGCACCCTCTACCAGGCCGCCCGCGCGATGGGGGTGTCCGCCCACCCCATCCCGGCGGAGGCCGGCGCCCTGATCGGTCGGCTGTCCCGTCTCCCGTGGCCGGCGGAGGTCGGGGTGGGGGAGTGCGTCCTCGATCCCCGGGGCCGGCCGGGGTCCCGGGGGCGGTCGTCGTGAGCGGGACCGTGGACGGGCTCGGCTCCATCGGCCTGCACCCCGCGGGGCGCTCCTGCCGGTTAGATGGAGACGTGAGCGTCTCTTTCGTGGAGCCAGTTCGCCGGCTCAGGCCGCAGTGGTCGCTGGACCCGGGGGACGTCCGACTGCCCCCCCGGCGCCGTGCGGCGCTGGTGCTGCTGCTGGTCATCTGCGGGTACGGGGCGCTGGCGATCGTCGGTGTCGCCTTCCAGACGAGGAGCCCCGTCGACGCGTTCGTGAGCGCCGGGATCGTGGTGCTGCTCGTGGCCCTGCAGGTGGGCTACCTGAGCCGTCCGCAACGTCGGCCGCGGCCACCCTGGAGCCTGCTGGCGTTGCTGGCGCAGGCGGCTCTGGTGTTCCTGGGCGTCCTGGCGTTCGGCCCCGTCTGGTACGGCTTCTCCGGGTTCCTGGCGGGGAGCGCCCTGATCGTGCTGCCGAAGGCAGTGGGGATCCCGGTGTTCGCGCTGGTCCTGGCGGCGGTCGTGGCGGTCAGCGTCAGCAGCGCGGCGCTGACCGACGGCGCCGGCTGGCTCGTCTCGGCAACGTACTTCCTCACCTCCAACACCACCAGCGCACTGGCCGTGTTCGGGTTGAGCACCCTGGCGCGGCTGGTCATCGCGGCACACGACGCCCGGGCGGAGCTCAGCCGGGTGGCGGTGGCGCGGGAGCGGCTGCACATCGCCCGCGACCTGCACGACCTCCTCGGTCAGGGACTGTCGGCCATCACGTTGCAGTGCGAGCTGCTCGTCCGCCTGGTGGGCGAGCACCCCGACCGGGCTCCCCGGGTGCTGGCCGACGTGATCGCACGGGCCCGTCGGGCGGCCTCCGACGCACGCACCGTCGTCGGCCTCAGGCACGACCTGGTACCCGGTGACGGCGCGTCGCACCCCGGCGTCCCGGGAGCGGTGGCGGTGACCGTCGACCCGGTCGCCCTGCGGCTGCCCCGCATCCTGCTGACCGTGGTCCTGCTCGGCTTCCCGGTCAGCGCCGCGGTCCTCATCGCGTCGACGCGTCACCTGGGGACGGCGCTGCTCGCCCTGGTCGTCGGCCTCTCGATCGTCGTCCTCGTCGTCCGCTACCTCGCCCGGCCGTCGGCCCTCCACGGCCGGGCGCCGCTCTGGGCGCTGGCGCTCCTGGTCGTCCTCATCTACGCCCCCCTGCCCGTCTTCGGTCTGGGGTGGCACGGCATGCCCGGCATCCTCGGGGGTGCCGTCCTCCTCGTCCTGCCGGGCCTGGCCGGTCTGCTGGGACTGCTGCTGGTCGTGGCCAGCACGCTCGTCGTGGAGTACGTGGACCCGCCGCCCACCGGGTCCACGCCGGAGTCCCTGCTCTACGTGGGCATCGGCGCCGTGGTGGTCAGCCTGATCGTCTACGGACTGGGACGAGTGGGGCACCTCGTCGCGGAGGTGCACGGAGCGCGTGAGGACCTGATGCGGGTGGCGGTGGCGCGGGAGCGGTTGCGCATCGCCCGCGACGTCCACGACCTGCTGGGCCTGAGCCTGTCGACCGTCACGCTCAAGTGCGAACTGGCGAGCCGGTTGCTGGACGTCGACCCCGAGCGGGCCCGCCTCGAGGTCGCCGACGCGCTCGCAGCGGCGCGCCGCGCCCTGTCGGACGTGCGCACCGTCATCGGTGGTGCACAGCGGTTGTCGCTGGAGACGGAGTGTCAGCTGGCGGAGAGCACCCTCACCGCGGCGGACGTGCGAGTGCGCCTGCGCCACAGCGGCGCGATGCCCGACGAGCCGGTGAACAGCGTGCTGGCGACGGTGCTGCGCGAAGGCGTCACCAACGTGCTCAGGCACAGCGAGGCGGAGCGCTGCGAGATCGAGCTGCGGAGCTCCCGCGGTGAGGTCACCCTCGACATCTCGAACGACGGCGTCGTACCCGTGCGGTCCCAGGCCGGTCCCCCGCCCGAGCAGGGCAACGGGCTGCGGAACATGACGCACCGGGTCCAGGCCATCGGCGGCGAGCTGACCGCGGACGTGAACGGACGGTGCTACCGCCTGCGGGCCCGGGTCCCGATCGCCCCCTGAGGACCGCGCCACCCGACAGGTCCTCCCACGGGGATCCCCGTCGCCCGGCCGGCGGGGGGAGCCGGGATCAGAGCCAGTCCGCCTCCCGGGCGATCCGCACGGCGTCCAGCCGGTTGCGGGCGTCGAGCTTCGTGACGGCCGTGGTGAGGTAGTTGCGCACCGTCCCCGGGGACAGGAACAGCTGGGCGGCGATCTGCTCGACCTTGTGACCTTCCGCGACGAGCCGCAGGGTCTGGATCTCGCGTTCCGCGAGGGGACAGTCCGGCGTCTCCCATGCTGCCAGCGCGAGCTCGCTGTCGATCACCCGACGGCCCGCGGCGACCTCGCGGATCGCGGTGACCAGCCGCTCGGTCGGTGCGTCCTTGAGCAGGAAACCGTTGACCTTCTTGTCCAGGGCGCGGCGGACCAGCGCCGGCCGGCCGAGGCTGGTGAGCATCAGGGTGCGGCACTCGGGCATCGTGGCGCGCAGCTCGGTCGCGACGGAGAGACCGTCGAGCCCGGGCAGGTCGATGTCCAGCACCGCGACGTCCGGCTGGTGCGCGCGGGCAGCCGGCAGCACGGCGTCGCCGGAGGACGTCTCGGCCACCACCTCGATGTCGGGCTCCAGGTTGAGCAGGGACACCAACGCACCCCGCAGCATGTGCATGTCCTCCGCGATCAAGACCTTGATCACCCGGGGCCTCCGCTGCATCTGGTTGCGTCGCAGCGGCTCAGGGTCACCGACCGCTGCGAGGCAGATCACGATCAGTGTGTCCTGCTGCACCCGCTGCGACCACTGGAACGCGTCCCGGACCCGCCTCGTGTCGGTTTCGACCGCCCCTCGAGTCCGCCACCGCAGGCTCGCGACAGGCCCCGCGTCCTGAGCGGGCCGTCCCGGACGTCGGACGACTCGGAGGTCGGGCATGTCCCCATCACTCGGCTGGCTGGGGCGGGTGCTCGCGCCGTCACTGGCCGACGTCACCTTCGCCGGACGGGGATTCGGCGTTCCCCCGACCGCGTCGACGCCCGGGCTGGAGGCGATCCCCCAGACCGTGGTGTGCGGGTTCGAGTACGGCATGGCCGTCGACGGGCTCTGGGAGCTGGAACGCCGGTTGTCCCTGGTGCAGCCCGGGTTGCAGGGCTTCGCGTACGAGGGCGCGACCATGGCAGCGGTCATCCGGGACGCCCTGGGGGGCTTCCGGGGCCGGCGCACGCAGGACCTGCTCACCGGACCGGCGCGACCGCACGTCCTCCTGGCCTACATCGGCATCGGGTTCGCGATGGCGCGCCTGCCCCGCCCGCTGTGGCGGAAGGTCCTCCCTGACCTCCCGGGCGTACCGGAGCACCCGACCATGAGCTGGCTCGCGGTCGACGGCTACGCCTTCGACCGGGCGTACTTCGACACGCGACGGTGGGTGCACGAGCAGTACGTCCCCGCGTCCCACCCGTGGCAGGGCCGGCCCGACTACTTCCCCCGGGCGGTCGACCAAGGGGTCGGGCGCGCGCTGTGGTTCGTCAACGGGGGTGACGTGCACCAGGTCGCCCAGGCGGTCCGGCGCTTCGCCGAGCACCGCCGGGCCGACCTCTGGAGCGGCGTGGGTCTCGCGGCTGCCTTCGCCGGGGGTGCCGACGCCGGACGACTGGCGGTGCTCCGCGAGGAAGCCGGGGTGCACTGGCGTCAGCTGGCTCTCGGGGCGGTCTTCGCGTCCACCGCCCGCACGTCCGCGGGCTTCGTGCCGCCCCACACGGCCGTGGCGACCACGGCCTTCGGGAACCTCACCGTCGAGCAGGCCGTGCGGCTCGCCGGGGACACCGCCGTCCACGAGCAGGACGCCGGAGGCGGTCCGGTGCCCGCCTACGAACTGTGGCGCGAGGCCATCCGGCAGGGGCTCGGGGTGCGCCGGCTGCACCGGGCGAGCTGACCCGACCGAGCGGTCCACCAGCGCAACGGGGAAGTGGTCCCGGCTGCCGTTCCCCGCCGACGATGGACGTGAGCGAGAGCCATTCTCCCCGATCGAGAGGAACCTGCATGGGAAAGAGACTGCGGGCGGCACGGCGGTGGTTGCTCACCCCGGACCCCGTGGAGTGTTCGCTGGCCAGGCGGGGTTTCTTCCGCAAGGACGCCGCCGCCCAGGAGGCACTCGAGACGGTCGGCGCCATGTTCCTCCGCGGTTATGCCCATGCCGTCGAGGCGCGCTGTGCGGCCGAGGCGCAGGAATGGCTGGAAGAGGTCCCGGCGCCATTCCGTGGATTCGCCTACGAGGGTGCCGGGATGGGCGCCGCCGTGCTCGACGGACTGCCCATCGGGCACAGCAGGCACGTCACCGACCTCCTCGAGGGCCCCGGCGAACGGCACGTCTACATGGTCTACGTCGGGATCGGCTGGGCCATGGCCCGGCTGCCGCGCTCCCGCTGGCCCGCCCCCGCCGGGCTGGACCCGCTGCTGCGGGGTCTGGTGCTCGACGGCTACGGGTTCCACCAGGCGTACTTCCACACCCGGCGCTACGTGCACGACCAGTACCGCGAGCTGCCCTTCCGGTGGCCCGACGACGCCACCCGGGACCACTCGCACCGTGCGGTCGACCAGGGCATCGGCCGCGCGCTCTGGTTCGTCGGGGGCACCGACGTCGACCGGGTCACCACGCTGATCGACCGGTTCCCGGTCGAGCGACGGGCCGACCTGTACGCCGGTGCCGGGCTCGCGTCCACCTATGCCGGTGGCGTCGACGAGGCGGAGCTGCTCCGGCTGCGCGAGCACGCCGGCCCCTTCACCCCCCAACTGGCCCAGGCGAGTGCGTTCGCCGCCGAGGCCCGGGTGCGGGCCGGGCTGGTCCAGCCGCACACCCACGTCGCGACCCGCGTCCTGTGCGGGACGACGCCCGAGCGCGCCGCGCAGATCACCCAGGACAGCCGGCCGCTCGCTCCCGCGAACGACGGGGTCCCGGCCTACGAGTCCTGGCGCCAGACCATCGCCGACCACTTCAGCACCCTCGGAGGTGTCCGTCCATGACCGCGACAACACGCTGGCCGCGCCGGCAACTGGCCGGGATCGTGGCCGTGCTCCTGATGATCGGCATGTTCGCCGCGAGCCGGCTGCCGGAGTCCTCGGCGAGCGACAGGCGGGCGCTCGCCTCGGCCTTCGCGTTCGTACCGAGGTCGATCGCGCTCCCCGGCGGCCTGCCCCACCAGGACATCCGCGAGGTGAACCAGGACTACACGCACATCGACGCGTGGATCTCCTCGGTGGGCGCGGGGATCGCGATGAACGACCTGGACGGTGACGGCCTGGACAACGACCTGTGCATCGTCGACCCGCGGACCGACACCGTCTCGGTGACCCCCACCCCGGACGCCGGACAGGACCGGTACGCGCCCTTCACCGTGAGCACGGGCACGCTGCCGATGCCGGAGGCGATGGCACCCATGGGGTGTGCTCCCGCCGATCTGGACGAGGACGGCCGGATGGACCTCCTGGTCTACTTCTGGGGCCGCACGCCCGTCGTCCTCCGGGCCGACCCGACGGTCGACGGCCCGCTGAGCGCCGCCTCCTACACGCCCTCCGAGCTGGTCCCCGGCGTGGGTACCGACACCTATGTCGGGCCGCAGTGGAACAGCAACGCGGTGACCATCGCCGACTTCGACGGTGACGGGCACCAGGACGTGTACCTGGGCAACTACTTCCCGGACGGTCCCGTGCTCGACCCGACCGTCAGCGGCGGCGTCGCGATGAACGACTCGCTGTCGAACGCCGCCAACGGCGGGGCGGACCACTTCTTCCGGTTCACCGGTACGTCGGGGGAGGGCACTCCGACGTTCCAGCAGCTCCAGGACGTGCTGCCGGCCGACCTGTCCGCGGGCTGGGTGCTCGGTGCCAGCGCCGTGGACGTCGACGGCGACCAGCTCCCCGAGCTGTACCTGGCGCAGGACCACGGCCGCGACGCCATGCTGCACAACCGCTCCGTGCCCGGCGAGATCCGGCTGGAGCCCGTGCAGGGCACGAGCTCGCCGACCCTGCCGAAGTCCAAGCGCGTCGGCGCCGACTCCTTCAAGGGCATGGCCGTGGACTGGGGTGACCTGGACGGCGACGGGCTCTACGACCTGTTCGTCAGCAACATCACCACCTCCTTCGGCATCGAGGAGAGCAACTTCCAGTTCATGAACACGGCCGGCAGCAGGGCCGAGCTGCGAGCGGACCTGCAGAACGGCGTCGCCCCCTGGACCGACACCAGCTCCACCACGGGGACCGCCTGGAGCGGCTGGGCGTGGGACGTGAAGATGGGCGACTTCGCGAACTCCGGCGAACTGTCGATCGCCCAGGCCAACGGCTTCGTCCGGGGCGAGATCAACCGGTGGCCGCAGCTGCAGGAGCTCGCCACGGCCAACGACCTGGTGGTCGAGGACCCGAGCTGGTGGCCGAACCTGCGGTCCGGGGACGACCTGGCCGGCGACCAGCGGCTGCACTTCTTCGTCGGCACGCCCGACGGCCGGTACGTCGACCTGGCACCGGAGCTGGGCCTCGACGTGCCGGTGCCGACCCGCGGGATCGCCACCGGGGACTCCGACGGGGACGGACGGCTGGACCTGGCCGTGGCCCGGCAGTGGGACCAGCCGGTCTTCTACCAGAACGCCGCACCCGAGCCGGGCGCCTCCCTGGGCCTGACGCTCAGCCACGCCGATGCCCCGGGATCTCCCGTCGTCGGGGCCGAGGTCTCGGCGACGACGGCCGACGGCCGGACCGTGATCGGACGTGTCGACGGAGGCGGTGGCCACTCCGGCAAGCGCAGCCACCAGGTGCACCTGGGCCTCGGGGACGCCACCGGGCCGGTGAGCGTGCACCTCACCTGGCGTGACCGGTCCGGTCAGGTGCACGACGCGGACCTGCAGCTCGACCCCGGGCGGCACTCGCTGCTGCTGGGCACCGACGTGGAAGAAGGGTGAAGGAGATGTCCGACCAGCAGACCAGCGGACCGGTCGCGGTGGTGCCGCCACCGGTCGCCACCTCCACGGGGCGGAGCGGGGGACCGCAGCACGACCCGAAGGTGACGACCGCCCTCCGACGCTTCGCCATCTCCATCTCGGTGTTCAACGCGTTCGGGTACACCGTCCTGGGTTTCGAGCAGCCCTGGCTGTGGCCGTTGCTCGCCCTGGCGACCGCCTACTGCCTGGAGATCGGCCTGGAGACCCTGGGTGCCCGGGTCGAGGGACGGCCGGCGCGCTACCGGGGCAACGGGGTGCGCGGCGTCGTGGAGTTCCTGTTCCCCGCGCACATCACCGCACTCGCCGTCAACATGCTCACCTATCCGAACGACCGGGTGCTGGTGATGTTGTTCGGGGTGGTCGTCGCGGTCGGCACCAAGTGGGTGCTCCGGGCCCCGGTCCGCGGCCGCCTGCGGCACTACATGAACCCGTCCAACTTCGGCATCGCGGTGATCCTCCTGGTGTTCCCCTGGGCCAGCATCGCGCCGCCGTACCACTTCACCGAGAACGTCAGCGGCCCGATCGACTGGCTGATCCCGGCCGTCATCCTGGTCACCGGCACGCTGCTGAACGCCAAGCTGACCGGTCGGATCTGGCTGATCGCCGGCTGGCTGGTCTTCTTCGTGCTGCAGGCGGTGGTGCGGGGGTGGCTGTTCGACACCGCCATCCTCGGGGCGCTCGGCATGATGACCGGGGTCGCGTTCGTGCTCTACACGAACTACATGGTCACCGACCCGGGCACGACGCCGTCCAGGCCGGGATCGCAGTTCGCCTTCGGAGCCGGGGTGGCCGTGACCTACGGGCTCCTCACCGCGGTGCACATCGCGTACGGGCTCTTCTTCGCCACCGCGCTGGTCTGTCTGGTCCGCGGCGGGTTCCTCTGGGCCCTGCACTTCGTGGAGCAGGCGCGGGCACAGCGGGAGGCGCGACCGCGCGAGCACATCGGGGCGGTGGCCCCCGTCGTGGCCCCCGTCGTGGCCGCCGTCCCGTCCGGGCCGGACGTCGACGTCCCGGTCCCGGTGTCGGTCGGCGCCGAGCGGACCGACACCGAGGTGGCGGCGTGACCCAGCTCGCGAGCCGCCCGCGGGCGGCTGCGCCCGCGGGCGGGGCAGGCGCCCTGCGGCCCTCGCCGCCGGGTCCACCGCTCACCGCCGTCCCCCGGCTGCTCCGTGCCCTGATCACCGATCGGCTCGGACTGATGGCCGAGGGCACGCGGTACGGCGACGCGGCGCGACTGCGGATGGGGCCTCGCACGGTCCACCTGTTCAACAGCCCGGAGGCCGCCAAGCACGTGCTGGCCGACAACGCCGACAACTACGTCAAGGGCATCGGCCTGGTCCAGGCCCGGCGGGCCATCGGCGACGGTCTGCTGACCAGTGACGGTGAGCTGTGGAGGACCCAGCGCGCGCTCATCCGGCCGGCGTTCCAGCACAAGCGGATCGTGGCCCGGGCCGACGTCGTCGCCGGCGAGGCGACGGCCCTCGCCGGGCGGCTGGGGGAGCTCGTCGGCCGGGGGCCGGTCGACGTCGGCGAACGGATGACCGAACTGACCCTCGGCGTGCTCGGCCACGCACTGCTCGATGCCGACCTCGCCTCGGCCGCCGGTGGGGGGGTGGCTCGGATCGGACGGGCCTTCGAGGCCGTGCAGGCGCAGGCCATGTTCGAGATGGTCACCCTGTCCGCCGTGCCCACCTGGCTGCCGCTGGCCGGCCAGCTCCGCTTCCGGCGCGCTCGGCGCGACCTGGAGCGGATCGTCGCCCGCCTGGTGCACGAGCGCGGGCGGCGCCCACCGGGGGAGGACGTGCTGTCCCGGCTGGTCGCGTCGGCGGGACGGGAGACCGACCCCGCGGTCGGACGCCGCCGGGTCCGCGACGAGCTGGTCACGCTGCTGCTGGCCGGCCACGAGACCACCGCCAGCACGCTGACCTGGACCCTGCACCTGGTCGACCAGCACCCGGACGTGGCCCGGCGGCTGCACGAGGAAGCGGTGGCGGTGCTCGGTGACCGGCCACCGCGCTACGAGGACCTGCAGGCGCTGACCTACACCGCTCAGGTGGTGCAGGAGGTCATGCGGCTCTACCCCCCGGTGTGGATCCTGCCCCGGCAGGCCGTCGCCGACGACGAGGTCGCCGGCTTTCACGTGCCGGCCGGTGCCGACGTGGTGGTCTGCCCGTACACCATGCACCGCCACCCGGGGCTGTGGGACGACCCGGCACGGTTCGACCCGGAGCGCTTCGCCCCCGACCGGACCGAGGACCGCCCGCGCTACGCCTACATCCCGTTCGGCGGCGGGCCCCGCTACTGCGTCGGCAGCCAGCTCGGGACGATGGAGGCCGTCTTCGTGGTGGCCACCCTCGCCCGTTCCCTGCGGCTGCGTGGCATCCCCGGCCGAGCCGCCGTACCCGAGCCCATGCTCTCGCTGCGTGTCCGCGGCGGGCTGCAGATGACCGTCCACCCCGTCTGACCCCGTTGTCCTCCTGGAGGGGCCCGTGCCCGACACGACACATCTCAGCGGCGACCAGGTCCTCACCCTGGAGGCCTTCGCCGACACCATCCTGCCCGGGGAGAAGCGGACCCCCGACGACATCGCGATCGCCGGCGCCTCGGACGGGCCGGGAGCGGTCGCGGCGGGCGCCCTCGAGCTGCTGTGCACCCCGGCGACCGGGCTGACCGAGTCGCTGCCCCTCCTGGCGGACATGCTCGACCGGCACGCGACCGCGCACGCCGAGGCGCACGAGCTGTCGCGGCCGGAGGTCGTGCCGCCGTTCGTGGCGCTGCCCTTCGACCACCGCACCCGGTTGGTCGCCCAGCTCACCGCGCCCGGCCACCCCGAGAAGGAGGGCTGGGTGGGGCTCGCCCTCTTCTGCAACATGGCCTTCGACAGCGCCGCCCACCTGCACACCGTCGACGCGATCGCCGCCGGGCACCCGGGGCTGGCCGCCATGGGGTTCTACGACCCCGGGGACGACGGTCTGTGGCGGTTCCCCGGCTACTCCTACGGCGGCACCCCGGCCGCCCCGCACCCCTCCACGACGGCCTCCGGGAGCCCGGCATGAGCACGCTCGAGAGCACGGACGTCCTCGTCGTCGGCAGTGGCTTCGGCGGCGCGATCACCGCCTACCACCTCGCCGCCGGTGGCGCCCGGGTCACCGTCCTGGAGCGCGGCCCCTGGCTGCAGACCACCGACTTCGAGCACGACCTCCTGCTCGGCTCCTCCTACACCCGGGTCTTCGACTTCACCGTCGGTGACGGCATGAGCGTGCTCGGGGGCAACTGCGTCGGGGGTGGCAGCGTCGTGTACTTCGCGGCGATGCCCCGCGCCCCGCGGTTCGTCTTCGAACGGCACGGCAGCATCGGGCGCCGCATGTGGCCGGCGGAGATCACCCGGGACAGCCTCGACCCGTGGTACGACCGGGTCGAGGAGGCACTGCCGGTCAGTCAGCAGACCTGGGACGACGTGTCCTACTCCGGAGGGCTGTGGGCGGCGGCCTGCCACCACGCCGGCCGGACGGCGAACCCGACGCCGGTGGCGATCGACACCTCACGGTGCACCAACTGCAACTGGATGATGGCCGGCTGCCGGTTCGACGCCAAGCGCTCGCTCCTGACCAACTACCTGCCCGCGGCGCTGGCCCACGGCGCGCAGATCCGGCCACTGCACGAGGTGCAGCAGATCTCGCGCACCGACGGCGGGTACCGGGTCGACTACCGGATCGTCGACGACGCCGACTACCGGGTGCTGCACGACAGCGGCAGCATCGAGGCGAAGATCGTCGTCCTGGCGGCCGGGGCAGGAGCGACCCCGGTGATCCTGCAGCGCTCCGAGGCCACCCTCGGCGCCATGCCGCACGGCGTGGGCCGGTACTTCTCCGGCAACGGGGAGCGGCTCAACACCGCGGTCGTCAACGAGGACCGGGTC
The DNA here is from genome assembly GCF_041018925.1 of Geodermatophilus maliterrae. NCBI lineage: Bacteria > Bacillati > Actinomycetota > Actinomycetes > Geodermatophilales > Geodermatophilaceae > Geodermatophilus > Geodermatophilus maliterrae. The sequence goes on along the minus strand of NZ_JBFNXQ010000006.1, from coordinate 12,550 downwards.
CGTGAGGTCCTCGGCCTCTCCCGGCCCGACGGTGTGCCCTACGAGGCCAACCAGATCGGCAAGGGACCGACGGTCGCCTCCTGGGACCGACTCGACGGTGCCCTGCCGGAGTACGAGCGCTACTCGCTCGAGCAGCTGTACTTCCCTCCGGGCCTGGGCACGATCCTCGCCCAGGTGCCGGGGGCGGACGGCCCCAGCTGGTTCGGCCGGGACAAGAAGGAGCTGCTCGAGCGCTGGCGGTCGTGGCTGACGATCTTCCTGATGACCGAGGACGACAACGAGGGCGTCTTCGGGCCGCCGCCGGCCACCGGGAACGCCGACCGCATCTCCCAGCAGATGCTCGGCCGCGGCCGGCTGTCCTACCACCCCACCGCCAACACCCGGCGTGGCTGGGCCCTGGCCGATGCCGAGGTCAAGGAGATCCTCGAGGCCGACGGCCTGGCCACCGTGGCGCCCTGGACGAACGACGTCGTCGGCGCCTACACGGTGCACCCGCTGGCTTCCTGCCGGCTCGGTGACGACCCGGCCACCTCGGCGCTCCACCCGAACAACGAGCTGCGCGACCACCCCGGCATCTTCATCACCGACGGATCCGCCGTGCCCGGTGCCCTCACCGTCAACCCGGCCATGACGATCGCGGCGCTCGCGGAGCGAGCGGTGCCGGGCATCGTCGCGGCGGCCCGCGCGCGTGGCGTGGAGGTGACCTACGGCGCCCCGGCCCCCGACGGCAGCACCAGCGCCCGACGCGGCACCGCGCACTCCGCACTCCGACTCATCGGGAGCCCCGCATGACCACGACCCGCCCCGCCGCGCAGGCCACCGCCGGTCCCCACGCCCGGTGGACCGGCCCCAGCGGCCGCCTGAACACCACCTGGCACCGTCGTGCGCTGCTCGTGTTCGCCGTCGTGGTCATCGCACACTGGGGCGAGCACCTGGCCCAGGCGGTGCAGATCTACGTCATGGGCTGGCCGGTACCCGAGGCAGGAGGTCTGCTCGGGCTCGCCGTCCCCTGGCTGGTCACCTCGGAGTGGATGCACTACGGCTACGCGCTGGTGATGCTCATCGGGTTGGTGACCCTCCGGCACGGCTTCACCGGTCGCGCCCGCCGCTGGTGGAACGCGTCGATGTGGACCCAGGTGTGGCACCACTTCGAGCACCTGCTGCTCCTGCTGCAGGCCTCGACCGGCGCCTACCTGGCAGGCGCGGTCAAGCCGACGAGCATCGTGCAGCTGCTGGTGCCCCGGGTGGAGCTGCACCTGTTCTACAACACCCTGGTGACGCTGCCGATGGTCGTGGCGATGGTGCTGCACCACCGGCGGACCGCTCGGGACGCGCAGGACGTCACCGTCCCGGCGTGCAGCTGCGGGACGTCGGTGCGTCGGCGCGCCGGCCTGGTCGCGGCCGGCTGACGCAGGTGCACCACCACCACGACACGTCCCTGGGCTGGTCCCTGGGAGCAGGCTGGTTGCACGTGCTGCTGGTCGCCGCGGTGCTCGTCCTCGCGGCCTCGGCCCTGGCACGTCCGTTCCTCGGTTCCCCGGGCCGGCGGTCCCGAGCGGCGCTCACCGTCGTCGCCGCCGGTGCGGTGGTGGCCCTGCTGGTGCTCAGCGACGGGGTCGACGGCCCGCGTCAGCTGGTGGCCCTCGCCGTGCTGGTCGCCGTCCTCCCGGTGCTCGTCGCGGCCCGGCAGGGGACGGCACTCGCGAGAGGCGCCCGTCGGGCCGCGCCCTGGGTGGTGGCGGCGGCCAGCACGGTGACGGTGGTCGAGGTCGCCCGCGCCCGGCTCGGCGCTCCCGGGCCGGTGCTCGAGGCCCGACTCGTGGACAGCGCGCTGCTGGCCGCCGTCGTGGGGCTCTCCTGGCTGTCCCTGTGCAGGGCGCCGTCCTGGCGGGTCGGGCGCAGCCGCGGCGTCCTGGCCTGGGCGCTGGGCTGTGCGGTCCTGATCGGCACGGCCACCGCCACCGTCACCGGGACGGCGATCTGAGGGGGGAGCAGCCGTGACACCCGCACCCATCCGGTGGGCCCTGCGGGAGGGGGTCGCGCGGATCCGTCACGTCGGCGCCGTCCCTCCCCGGTCGGCGACCGGCACCGTCGCCCGCGTCTACGCGGCGGCCGAGCGGGAGTTCGGCCTCCTGCCGCCACCGCTGGCGCTGCACTCGCCGGAACCGGCGCTGCTGGCCGCCAGCTGGCTCCTGCTGAGGGAGACGTTGCTGGTGGAGGGCCGGGTCGACCGGGCCACGAAGGAGGCCGTGGCCGCGGCGGTGTCACTGCGCAACGCGTGCCCGTACTGCGTCGAGGTGCACGGCGCCGTCCTGGGGGGCGTGCACGGGCACGCGGACGCGAGTGCCCTCGCTGCCGACCGGATCGACGACATCGGGGATGGTGCCCTGCGTGCCGCGGCGACATGGGCGCGGACCGGGGGACCGGGCACGCCACCGCCCGTCGCGCCCGAGGATCTCCCCGAACTGCTCGGGGTGTGCCTCACCTTCCACCACCTCAACCGGATGGCGCACGTCTTCCTCGGGCCGTCCCCGCTGCCGCCGGCCGTGCCCAGGGCGGCCCGGAGGACGACCCTCGGGGTGCTCGGCCACGTCCTGCGGCCCGCCGCCCTGCGCGGCGTGCGCCCCGGTCTCCACCTGGACCTGCTGCCGCCCGCCGAACTCCCGGGCGACCTGTCCTGGGCAGCTCCCGACCCGCTCCTGGCGGCAGCGCTCGCGCGGGCGTGCCGCGCTGTCGAGGCAGCCGGCCGACGGGTGCTGCCCGATGCGTGCCGCGCTGCCGTCGCAGCGGCACTCACGGCCCACCCGGAGGGCACGGCGGGCCTGCTCCTCGACGAGGCGGCGATGCTGGACGCGGTGCCCGAGGCGGACCGGCCGATCGCCCGCTTGGCGCTGCTCACCGCGCTCGCTCCCCATCGAGTCGGGGACGCCGTCGTCGAGGCGTTCCGGCGTCGACGGCCCGCCGCCGCGGATCTCGTCGGCGCGGCCACGTGGGCCGCCTTCACGGCCGCCCGGCAGGCCACCGCGGCGTCGGTGCGCACCGCCGTCCAGGAGAAGACCCCGGCCCCTCCGCGAGGGGACCCTTGACGTGCCGGAGCGGATCCCGGACCGGGAGAGACCATCGACACCTCCGACTGGGTGGATCGACTCCTCGGACGGCCCACGATCCGGTGGGTGGCCGCCGAGCGCGCTGCGATGACGCGTGTGCACGGTGTGCCGTCCCGACGTGCCGACGACCGCGGGGACGCCGCACCGTGCGCCTCCCGGACGTCGGCTGCAGCACCCGCGGCCCGGCTCCGCCGGCCGGGGGACCGGTGCCGGCGGTCGCCGGCACTCCGTCGACGGCCGGCCCGGACGCGCGGCATCCGGGCCGGCCACGGGCAGAGCGGCCCGGGCCGCCTCCGTCACCTCGGTCGTGGACCGTGCGGCGCCGGCCTGCCCGGCGGGGTCAGGCGGCCTCCAGCACGGCGTCCTCGGCGCCGAAGGCAGCGGTGATCTCCGTGGCCACCGCGGCCCGGTTGTCCTCGTCGAGCAGGAAGAAGTGACCGCCGCGGAAGGTCCGCAGCCGTACTCCGGCCGGTGCCCGGACCCGCCAGGTGTCGAGCGTGCCGGCGGGCACGATCTCGTCCCGGTCGCCGACCAGCACGGTGAGTGGCACGCCGATCGGCTGCGCCGGGTGGCAGTGGGCGAGCCGGACGCTCAGTGTCAGGTCCGAGCGCAGCCGGTCCAGCACCTGACGCCGCCACGCCGAGTTGCCCAGGACCTCCTCCGGGGTCCCCCCGCCGCACCGGAGGACCGCCACGAGCTCCTCGTCGCTCCACCGACCGGCGCGCTGGGCGGCGGAGCTCCCGGAGGGATGGGCGCTGAGGACGCCGGCGGTGAACAGCTCGGGCGCCCTGACCAGTGCGGCCGAGGCGATGGCGGCGCCCAGGCTGTGCCCGAACAGCACGGTCGGGAGGGTCGGCAGAGCCGCCAGCTCGGCGAGGATCGCGGCGACGACGCCGTCGGGGTCGGACGGCGTCGTGGTGCAGGGCTCGTGGCACCGGCGCTCCCGGCCCGGCAGGGTGACGCCGAGGACCTCGTAGTGGTCGGGGACGTGCCGCAGCAGCGGTGCGAGGACGTGCGGACCCGCCCCCGCGTGGGGGACCACGACCAGCCGTCCCCGCGCCCGCGCCGGGACAGGCCGCAGGGGAGCCGTCCACGAGCCGGTCGCGGATGGTCCCCCGCCCGGCCCGAGGCCGCGTCCTGCCGTCATGCCACGTCCGCCCGGTGGGAGCCCGGGACACGGTCGGGTGGGGCCAGGGCTGGTGCGCCGGTGGCCTCGGTGTGTCCCGCGGTGGGCCCCGTGGTGCGGCACGGCGCCATGGCGACCGTCGACCCGTGGAAGTGCACCAGGGGCACGCGGTCCCCGAACAGATGGTGCCAGCGGCGGGCATCGGCCGCGGTCGGCTCCTCGCCGTCGAGGACGACCTGCCGCAGGGCCGGGAACTCCGGTCGCCCGGCCGCAGGTGCGTCCAGCAGGAGCCGGAGCGTCACCGGGCCGGCGTGCACGACGGTGATCCACTCGTCGTGGATCCAGCGGCGCATGGCGGCGCCGTCCCAGCGCACCGAGGTCGGCGGGACGCAGACCGTGCCCCCGCACGTCAGCGGCACGAAGACGTCCCTGAGCATCGTGTCGGTGGCCAGCGGGCCCAGTTGGCTGACCCGGCAGCCGGTGCCGGCCCGCAGCAGGCCGACCACCCGCCGGATGTCGTGGTCGACGGACCCGAGCGTGCGCACGGCCGTGCGGCGCCCTCGCCCGGTCGGGAACGCGCAGCAGGGGTCGCCGGGGACCGGGCGCCGCACGTACGGGCCACCACGGCCACTCACCCCGGCGGTGCACGGGACGTGGACGGCGACGTCCGGGGCCGGCCCGCTGAGCACCCGCTCGGCCAGCTGCCGCTCGCCGGAGCCGACGACGGCGGCGGTGCGACGCCCCAGCCCGGCGACCACCCGGCGCAGCATCCCGGGGTCGGTGACCGGGTCCAGGGGGATCGCGACGCCGCCGACCCGCAGCACCCCCAGCAGCCCGGCGACGAACTCACGGCGGTCCTCGGCCAGCAGGACGACGGGGGACGCCGGCCGAACGCCCGCGCGCTGCAGGGAGACGGCGACGTCGTCGGCCCTGACGTCCAGTTCCGCGTAGGTCAGCAGACCGTGCGGGCACTCCACGGCGACCCGGTCCGGAACGCGTTCGATCGTCCAGGCGACGAGCGACTGGATCGCTTCGAAGGCCATGCGGGTCCCCCTGACTTCCCGGCCGGTTCGCCTCCGTGGGTGGCGGCGAGGTCTCGGTGGCGCCGTCAGTGGACGGCCAGACCCCGTGGTGCCGCGGGGGCGGCCGGGATGTGGAACAGCTCGGTGAACAGCTCGAGGTCCTCGGCCCGCCCCTCGACCTCCACCGAGCCCGCGGCGATCGCCTCCGCGGCGGAACTGCGGCCGTTGAGCAGGTCGAGCAGACCCGGGCCGTGCGGTGTGATCACCAGGTCGGGTGCGTCGTGCGGGCCGGTGTCGACCTTCAGCGCCCCGTCGTCGACGACTGCGTGCACCACCATGTCCTCGACGTGGTTCAGCTGGTACACGATCTGGACCCCGGCGGCCGCCTCGGGCCGGAAGGTGGTGTACATCGACAGCACCGCGGCGTCCAGGGTGAAGACGTCCCCCGGCCCCGGGTAGTTGAGCGAGCGGGCGCCCCACAGTCCCAGGCTCAGGACGATGTGGTCGAGTTCGTTGCCGTACTCGGTCAGCTCGTACACCACGGCGGCGTCGAGGTCGCCGAGCACCCGCCGGCGGACCACGCCGCTCTGCTCGAGCTCGTTGAGCCGCGCGGCGAGCAGGCTGGCCGGGATCCTGGGCAGGGTGGCCTGCAGTTCCGGGAATCGCTTCGGCCCCAGGATGAGGTCGCGGACCACCAACATCGCCCAGCGTTCGCCGATGATCTCGAGAGCGCGCGCGAGGCCACAGAACTGGCCGTAGCTGCGGGTCACGTGGGTGGGCATGCGTCGATCCTCACTTCTCTCGCCGTCCGGACGGAGGTGTCGAGTGGGTGGGGCGCTCAGGTCCAGCGGACCGGGGTGTCCGGGTGGGCCGGGCGCTGCCGGCCTGGATCGCCGGGGCGCGAGGAACGCGGCGGCGGAGCCGGCGGTGGACGCCGTCCGGGCAGTGGTGGTGTCCATGCCGGTGGTCCTCTCGTCGGGCCACGCAACGGCCTGAGCAGGGCCGGTGCAGCGGTTCTCGACGGTAGGGGGGCGTCCAGGGGCTGACCACTCGTCGATTGCGGCTCCTCACCGAGGGTGCGGTACGGCGGCAGGCCGCCCGCGGAGAGCAGTCCCCTGCGCGCGGGAGCGGACCGCCGGCTCGTCCCGGTGGAGGGGACGCCGCCGAGGACGGGCCGCACCGGCGCCCTCCGGTACGGACGGTGCAGCGGTCACGGACAGCCGCGCAACGGCGGAGAAGGAGCCGGCTGCTCCCGGTGCGACCGTGGGTGACGTCCCAGCGGACCGACGCGGCCATCCCGACACGAGGAGCCGGGGACGAGCGGCGATCGCCCTTCTCCTGAGGAGGATCCATGGACACCACCGCGGCACCGTCTCCGGCGCAGCCGACCGGGTCGGGACGTGGGCCGGCCTCCTCGCCGACGGAGGAGGCCCCCACGGAGGAGGCCCACAGGGGAGCCCGGCAACGCCCCCGGCAGGCACCTCCCGTGGCTGGCTCCGGTCCTGCGGTGACGGAGCCGTTCGGCCCTCACCAGCGCCTCGCCGACGTGCTCAGCACCCTCCATGCCGGTGTCCTGCGCGACGATGACCGGCACGATCGGCTCGGTCAGGACCCCCGGAGGGGTGCTCGTCGACCGCGAGCCCGGCCGGGCGAGCGGCCACCGGACCGGCCGGTGCCGGTGGTGAGCCCGGAGCACCCGTCCGCGACCGACCGGGGTCAGCAGCACGACCGGGTGTGACGGAGTCCGACGCGCACCGCACACCGGCACGGGGTCGTGACCCCGGCACCGACCTCGGACTCCACGGCCGCAGACCCAGGCGAGGAGCCGAGACCCGACCCATGTCCCAGCGGCGGACGTCCCGGCCGCGCCTCGAGCCCATGAGGAGACCACGGTGGGAGACCAGTCGACCCCACGAGGAGGACTGTCCAGCCAGCTGGACCACGCGGAGGAGAGGTACCACCTCGAGGTGCTCTCCGACGCCATCTGGGACCTGGAGGGGCAGTTGGCACAGGTGAAGGCCCAGCGGGCCGAGTTGATGAACAGCCTCCAGGCCGACCGGCGGTCGAGCAGGCGCTGACGAGAGGTGGAGAGATGATCGTCCAGGACGACCTCGTCGGCCAGTTCACCGTCGACTTCGCTCAGGCGTGCGTGGACCTGAGCCGGGCCCGCGGCCGGCAGCAGCAGAAGGACACCCCGGCCCACCGCGCTGCCGTACGAGCCGGCTACGCGAGGATCGACGCGCTGCTCGACTCCTTCCTGCAGGCCAGCCAGGTCCGCCGACGCGGGTGACCCCGAGCGTCGTCGGGGTCCGGACCGGACGCCGGGCCGTACACGGGCCGGCGTCCGGTCCGTCCCCGGTGGACCACTGCGCCCCGTCGGCCCGGCGGGCGCTCCTCCGCTCCCCGCCGGTGCGGGTGGGGAGTCCCGGTGGGTCAGGCGCCGGCGGCGGCCAGGAGAGCAGCGCCGTCGCGCACCTCCACGGGCGGCGCTGCGACGCCGATCCCGGCGATCGCAGCGCAGTGACCCGGCGCCACCACCAGGTCGCGCACCCACATCGGCGACCGGGGCCGGGCGCCACCCCAGCGCACCAGACGCGGCCCCGGCCCCAGCTCGAGATCGGCCATCGGGGTCGCCAGCCCGTCGCCGGTGGCCTTCAGCAGAGCCTCCTTGCGGGTCCACGTGGTGAAGAAGTCGCCGGAGTCGTCCTCGCCGGGCGCGCGGACGTGCCGGGCCAGCTCGTCCAGGCCGTCGATGGCGCGCCGGCGCTCCACGTCGAGGCCCACGAGGTGGTCGGTCGAGACGGCGACACCGACGACGTCCCCGGAGTGCGTCAGCGAGAACCCGGGTAGCCGGTCGCCGACCAGCCGCGGCTTGCCGTGCTGCCCACCGCAGCGACAGGTCCGGTCCACCTGCAGTCCGGCCGGAGCGGCGCCGAGGACAGCGCCGAGCGCGAGCCTCGCGAGCGCGTGCGCGGCGAGGTGTCGGGCTCGGTCGTCGGGGCGGCGCAGCCGCTCCAGCCGGGCTCGCTCGTGGACGTCCAGCAGAGCGACGAGCGCGCCGGCCCGCTCCGGGGGGACCGGTGCGGCCCACCACACGGTGCACGTCGGCGGTCGCCCCTGCGGCGCGTGGCGCCGCCGTCCCGGGAGCGGCCGCGCCGGGTGTCCCCGCTCCCGCGGTCCCGCCGAGGGGAGGCGCGCCGATCCCGGTGACACGGGTCGCCGGCGGGCCTCGGTGGGTGGACCGTCCTGCACGCGGACCTCCATGGTGCACACGCCGTCCCGGACTGCCGACGCCGACGCACGGCGGCGGCAAGTGCCGGAGCGGCGGGCGTCCGGCCCCCGTCCGGGGACCCCGTCGGGGATGGTCGACGGCGGCGGCGGCGACTGTGGCACGGGCCGGGCGGCGGGGACGTCTCCAGACCTGCGCCGGCCCACCGCGCCACCGCTGGGGCCGGCCCCGGCACTGACCTGAGCCGTCCGAGGCGCGGTCGAGCAGTCCTCGAGCCGGGCGCCGTAGCGTCCCCGGCCGGCCCGGCCCCGGGCGACGCCCCACCGTTCCTGCCGGTGCGGCGCGACGGTGTCCTCGCGGCGCCGCCGCCCTCGGGGACGCGCAGCCGGAGCCTGGCTGCCGAGGCTCCTCCCTCTTCGGCGGGCCGCTCATCCACGACAGGAGGACGACGTGACGACCGAGGCCCCCGACTCCGCCACCCGGGCACCGGGACCCCCGACGGGCTCGCCGGCTCGCGTGCTGCTGCCCGACGGGCAGCCCGTGTGGATCGTCCGCCGCGGACCCGACGTCGCGGCACTGCGCCACGACCCCCGGTTGGCCACGGCGCCGCCGGACCAGGGATCCCCGCGCCGCGCGAGCGACCACCTGACCCGGTGGCGGCACGAGGACTGCGCCGACTCCCCCGAGGGCCGGCGGGTCCACCGCCTGCTCGGGACGCTCGACGTCGCGTGCCTGCGCCGCCCGGTGGGTGAGTCCGTGCAGCGGTGCCTGGACGAGGTCGAGACGGCCGGTCCCCCGGCCGACCTCGGCCGGCTCCTGGTCCTGCCGACCACCGCCGACGTGAGCTGTCACCTGCTGGGCGTGCCGCGGGACGACCGTCCCCAGTTCGGGGCATGGCTCCGGGAGTCGTTCGCGACCGCCGGCGGGGGCACGAGGCGTCGGACGTGGAACCGCGAGGAACTGCTCGGCTACCTGTGCGAGCTGGTCGAGACCACGGTGCGGATGCCAGGGGAGGGACTGCTCGGCCGCCTGGTCGAGACGGCCCGTGACGACGGCGAACGACTGTCGGAGCTGGCGTTGGTGCACGCGGCGCAACTGGTGCTCACCGAGGTGTACGAGCGGGTGGCGGGCCTGGTGGTCGCCGCTCTGGTCCCGGTGCTGTCCGACGCGACCCCGTGCGCCGCGACCGACTCCGCGGGGGCGCTGCTCCCTCCTGCGGTCGACGAGGTGCTCGGCCTACACGCGTCCTGGTGCTCCGGGATCACGGTCCGCTACGCGCGGGCGGACATCCCGCTGCAGGGCACGGTGATCCCGCGGGGCGCGCGGGTACTGCTCGACGACCGGGCGGCCGAGGGCGTGGCCGTCCGTGACTGCGCCGGCTCGGCGCTGGCGCGGCTCGTCGTCGTGGTGGCCAGGACGGCACTGCGGGAACGCTTCGCCGTCGCGCGGCTCGTCGGACCGACCCCGCGGCCACCGCGCCACCGCACCGGGGGCGGCGCGGGGTCCGCGGATGTCCTCCTCTCGTGGTGACCTGAGCCCGGCCACCGGGGTCCGACGAGCCCGCCCGGCCGACCCGGCCGGACGCCCGGTGGGGCTGCCCAGCCGGCCCCACGACCTGCCGGCGCGAGGTCCCGGTCGCGGGCTGGACGACGACCGTGGCCGGTGCGGTCGACCGCAGCCCGTTCCGGCCCGGTGCGCAACGACGAGGAGGTGTCGGTCCTGGTGGGGTGCCAGGGTCGTGCGTGGGTCCCTCCGTCGTGCACCGCCGGTGCGCGTCGCCGCGGCTGCGCGGGAACGCCCCGGGGCAGCCGGTGGACACCGGCGCCCGACTCGGCGTGGTCAGGGACCGGGACCAGAGGAGGGGATGGTGGGGATGACGCTGGCGATCACCGACGAGGAGCTCGCCCCGGAGGACCTCGCCGTGGCGCGGTCCGCCGTCCGGCGGGGGCCACGGAGCGGCCCGGCGAGGGGGCCGGCGCCGGGTGCCCGCACCCGTGTTGCCGGCCCGGCGCGCGGCACCAGGAGGCCGGCGTGACCACCGGCGCTGTCGCACCCCCCGCCAGGACCGGTCTCCCGCCGGTGTCCGCTGACCGGACCGGGGGACACCGCTCGGGGAGCCACTCACCGGGCGGTCCGCTGGGCACGCGCCTGGCCGCCACGGCCGCTGCGGCCCCCGACCGGGTCTGCCTCGTCGACGGGGACGTCCGGATCACCTTCGGTGAGCTCGTGAGCCGCGCCGACGGCGCCGCGCTGCGGCTGCGCGCCCTCGGCGTGCGTCCTGGCGACCGGGTCCTGCTCCAGCTCCCCAACTCCTGGGAGTTCGTGGTCACGCTCGTGGCCTGCCTGCGTCTGGGTGCCGTCGCCGTGCTGACGCTGCCGGCCCACCGCAGACAGGAGCTGACGGCGGTGGCGAGGCACTCCGGTGCCGGCGCCCTCGTGGTCCCCGACGTGTGGCGGGGACTCGACCACCAGGCGATGGCGCACCAGGTCGCACAGGACCTGCCCGGCGTGCCCCACGTCCTGGTGGCCGGCTCGCAGATCGGCTCCGGGAGTCTCGACCTGCGGGCCCTGTGCGCGCCCGCGCCCGACCCGGCAACCGCCGCAGGCGAGCTCGACGCCGGCGCTCCGGACGGCGCGGCAGTGGCCCTCCTGCTGCTGTCCGGCGGCACCAGCGGCACCCCGAAGCTCATCCCGCGCACCCATGACGACCTGGCCTGCATGGCGACCCGGTCGGCGACCATCTGCCGGCTGGGTCCCGGGTCCACCTACCTCGCGGCGCTGCCGCTCGGTCACGGCTTCGCCCTGGTGAGCCCCGGCGCGGTCGGCACGCTCCTGGCCGGTGGGGCGGTCGTGCTGTGTCCCTCGCCGGCCCCGGAACAGGCGTTCCCGCTCATCCGGCGGGAACGGGTGACGGTGACCTCCGTGGTGCCGGCCGTGGCCCAGCGCTGGCTGCAACACGCGCTCACGCGCGGCGCGCCGGGGGAGTCCCTGCAGCTCCTGCAGGTCGGGGGTGCCCGGATGCCGGACGACGTGGCCGCGGGCCTGGGGCCCGCGCTCGGTTGCACCGTGCAGCAGGCGTTCGGCATGTCCGAGGGCCTCCTGTGCCTGACCAGGGTCGACGACCCCGTCGACGTCGTGCGCCACACCCAGGGCCGGCCGATCTGCCCCGACGACGAGGTCCTCGTGGTCGACGCGGCCGGGCAGCCGGTGCCGCTGGGCCGACCCGGCCTGCTGCTCACTCGCGGGCCCTGCACCGTCCGCGGCTACCACGAGGCTGCGGAACTCGACCGAGAGGCGTTCACCGAGGACGGCTGGTACCGCACCGGGGACGTCGTCCGGATCCGGCCCGACGGCAACCTCGTCGTCGTGGGCAGGGAGAAGGACGTCGTCAACCGCGGTGGGGAGAAGATCGCCGCCGCCGACGTCGAGGCCAACGCGCTGCGCCTGCCTGGTCTGCAGGCGGTGGCGGCAGTGGCGATGCCCCATCCCGAGCTGGGGGAGGCCATCTGCCTCTACGCGGTCGTGGCGGAGGGCGCCGACGTCACCCTGGCCGACGTCCGGCAGCAGATGGTCCGGGACGGTGTCGCACGCTTCGCCCTGCCCGACCACCTGGAGGTGGTCGACGACCTCCCCCTCACGGCTGTCGGCAAGGTGGACAAGCGGGCCCTGCAGGCCGGCCGCCCTCCGCAGCCCGCCGAGGTCCCAGCGGGGACGTGACGCCGCGCCGCGCGGGCCGACGACGCCCTCCGGTGGCGCTCGCGACCGGGGCCGGCCCCGCGCCCGACCAGGCGCGGGGCCGGCGGCGGCTGCCGCCCGGCGGGCCGGTGCCGTGACGGTGGCCGGCGAGTCCGGGCGACGTCCCTGCGTCCCGCCGACGACCGCCGGATGGGAGAAGACGACGGCGTCCCCGGCCGCGCACGATGGCACTCGCCGGATCGCAGTCCCGACGGGAAGACCGCCGCACACCTCTCGAGAGCGGAGCGGGCCAGTCCCGCCGGACCCCCGATCGGCCGGGTGGGGGGCGCGCGCCGGGGGGGCGGGCGCCCCCCCCCCCCCGCGCCGGCCG